>NZ_JCADBW010000030.1:0-21300 GCF_059264685.1 Faucicola sp. SE7633
TAGCTTAAAATAAGAACCTAAGATGTACGGTGTGTCGTACGGGCGGTTGCCATTGTCTTAGGTTTGCGGTGGGGCTTCACCGTCTTGCAGAAGGAATCCCCGAACGATAGGGAGGGGAGGAAGTCAAGGTTGTATCTAGCATGGTCTTGGGCGTTTGGTAGGCAGAAGGCAGCGTCGCGTATCTTATCGTTATACCAACGCCGCCAAATCCAAGGTCAAAAGCCGCTGTATCGCCTGCTCACTTTGCGCGATATCGGCAACCAGTGCCATGCGCACATGGTTCATGCCAGCATTGCCGTGCGGCGTATCGCGTGACAGATAACGCCCTGCCAAGGCATGGATATTAAGCTGCTCATACAACACTTTAACAAACCGCTCATCATCACGCACAGGCAGCCAAAAGTAAAATCCTGCGTCAGGGCGGCGTAGCGGCAGCTTATCGCCCAGTGCCTTGAGCCACAAATCAAACTTTTGTCGATACAACGCGCGGTTCGCCTCAACATGGGCTTCATCTTGCCATGCCGCTATCGAGGCGATTTGGTGATGCAAAGGCATCGCGCAGCCTTGATAAGTGCGATACTGCGCGTACGGTGTCAGCAACGCTGCATCACCTGCCACAAAGCCCGAGCGCAAACCCGGTAAATTTGAGCGTTTTGACAACGAATGAAACACCACACAGCGCGCAAAATCCGTGCGCCCCGTTGCCGCACACACCTGCAACAACCCCACAGGCGGCGTGTCAAAATACAGCTCACTGTAGCATTCATCACTGGCTAATATAAAACCGTACTGCTCAGACAGTGCCAGCAGGCGTTGCCACTGCTCGGTGGACATCACCGCGCCCGTCGGGTTGTTGGGGCTACAAACAAACACCAACTGGGTTTGTCGCCAAACCTCGGGCGGTACGGCATCATAATCACCGACAAAGCCATTATCCGCCGTGCAATTAACAAAATACGGCGTCGCGCCTGCCAGCTTTGCCGCACCTTCATAGATTTGATAAAACGGATTGGGCATGACGACATACGGGCGCGTGTGGTCATCGGGGTCAAACGCCGCTTGAACAAAGCTGAACAACGCCTCACGCGTGCCCATCACGGGTAGCACCTCGCGCTCACTGTCCACCACCGCGCCAAACCGCCGCTGCACCCAGTCGGCAATCGCCGCGCGCAATTCGGCAAGCCCAAGCGTGCTGGGGTAGTTTTGCACCTTGCCCAAGTTGTCCGCCAGCACCTGCAAAACAAATTCAGGCGGCGCGTGCTGCGGCTCACCAATGCCAAGCTTAATCGGGCTATAGTCGAGATTGGGCGTGATGCCTTGTAACAGGGTCGCCATTTTGGTAAACGGATAGGGCTGGAGGGTGGCAAGTTTGGGATTCATCGGTTTTGTCTAGCAGTCGGTTAAAAATCAGTTCAAATAACATTTATATCAAATTGATGGCAAAAAAAGCAGGCGTTACCCTGCTTTTTGTGCGTGTCAGACAACACAGCTTAATCCAACGCAATGCCCAAACGCTTAGCGACTTCTTCATAGCCTTCAACCACATCGCCCAAGCTTTGGCGAAAGCGGTCTTTGTCCAGTTTTTTCTTGGTTTGTTGATCCCAAATACGGCAGCCATCGGGTGAAAACTCATCGCCCAGCACCATGCGCCCATGAAACTCACCAAACTCAAGCTTAAAATCCACCAACATCAAACCTGCATCCGCAAACAGCTTGCTTAGCACCTCATTGACGCGGTAGGTCAAGGCTTTCATTTCATCAAGCTGCGCTTGCGTCGCCCAGCCAAGGCTAATCGCCAATGACTCATTGACCAATGGATCGCCCAAGCCATCATCTTTGTAAAACAGCTCAAAGGTCGGTGGCGTGAGCGCTTGCCCTTCTTCTAGCCCCAGCCGCTTGACAATCCCACCTGCCGCGTAGTTACGGATCACGCATTCCACGGGAATCACATCAAGGCGTTTGACCAGTACCTCATCATGCGCCAATTCACGCTCAAAATGTGTTTCAATACCTGCCTCGGCAAGTTTTTGCATGATAAATGCATTGAAGCGATTGTTCACACGCCCTTTGCGTTCTAGTTGCTCAATGCGCTGTCCGTTGAACGCTGACGCATCGTCACGAAAGTGCATGATGACATAGTCGGCATCCTCGGTGGCATAAACGGTTTTGGCTTTGCCTTTATACAGTTGCTGTTGTTTTTGCATGGTGGGTTCTCAAAATTGGTTGGTTTTTCATATCAATGGGTTAGCGATTGGTGGGATTGCCGCCTGTGGTTTGAGCATTGGCGGCTTGTGGGCGTACGCTGCTGATAGGCGCAGGCAAATCAAAGCGCGTGCCTGTGGCATTGGCAAGCTTGAGCGTGTTGGTGCCTGCAGCAGGCACTTGGTACAGGGGCGTAAATGGCAGCGTTTGCGCGTCGGCAGGCAACTCAATCGGCGCTAAGCGGCGCGTTTGGGTGTAGTCAAGCGAATGATCACCCACACGCTGTTTAAACGTATTGCACCCCGTCATGCCCAAACCTGTGCTTATCATAGCAACGCCTGCCAAAACAGCGCGCAGCCGCATCGTGTGCTTACATACCATCATACAATCTCCGCTTGGGCTAACGCGGCATCAATCCGCGATTGGTAGGTAGCGGCAAGCCATGTCAAAGGCAAACGAATGCCTTTTTCGATTCTGCCCATTTTGTGCAAGGCGTACTTGACAGGAATGGGACTAGACTCCACAAACAAATCTTGGTGCAAGTGCGCAATTTTACTGTTCAAGCTGTTGGCTTGGTCAAAATCACCTGCCAAGGCCGCCGCAAAAATCTGCGCCATCGTCTGTGGTGCAATGTTTGCGGTCACTGAGATATTGCCCACCGCGCCATGACGCACCAGCTCAATGGCGGTGTTGTCATCACCCGATAGCACATTTAACCGCCCTTGCAACGCGCCAATCAACTGCGCACCGCGTGCGATATCGCCCGTTGCGTCCTTGATTGCCACGATGTTATCAATATCGGCAAGGCGCAACACGGTGTCATTGCTGATATCGACCACCGTACGCCCCGGTACATTATACAACACCTGCGGGATATCCACGGTTTCGGCAATTTTTTTGTAATGTTGGTACAAGCCCTCTTGGGTTGGCTTGTTGTAGTACGGTGCGACCAACAGTGCCGAACCTGCGCCTGCTTTTTTGGCATGTTGGGTCAGTTCAATCGCCTCAAGCGTGTTGTTCGCGCCCGTACCTGCCATGACGTGGATGCGCCCTGCTGCCTGCTTGACCACAAACTCGATAACATCGGCGTGTTCTTGCATAGACAGCGTGGCAGACTCGCCCGTCGTGCCAACCGCAACCAGCACGCGTGTGCCTGCCTCAATTTGCCAGTCAATCAAATTGGACAAGGCTTGCCAGTCGATTTCACCATCGGGGTGCATGGGGGTCACCAGCGCCACCATCGAACCTTGCAAACAAGATTGGATGGCACTGCGCGCGGTTGCCGCAGAATGTGTGTCTTGTACCATAATCTAACCTTTGCGTGTGGCAAGCGGATGTATGCAACTTGCGCCCACCCATAAACGCGGTGCTACGATAATCCGTAGCCTACTAAAAATTACCGAATTAGTGTAACACAAATTTGCTGGGGTGTTGAATGCCACTGATGCAAAAATAGCGTATCTTGACGCGCAAATCAATCCGCCCATTACCCAACAGTTTTTGCTGTAGTTTTGGCAAACGCGCTGATAGGTCATACTGACAAAAATATTTAGCCACAATACCTTCACTTAGCTAGCACAAACCCAAAAACCATGCTAAAATATCGCCCTTTTCATGTGCCTATCAATTTTTTGCCCAAAAATTTGTGTAAAAACAAATTGATGGCAAAAGCATGCGCAGTTTTTGCACAAAAACTTGCCACTGGTGGGCGCAAACGCTTTTAGGCTCTAATTACTAACCTGTGAGAATCCTATGGTAGTTATCCGTTTGGCACGGGGCGGTGCTAAAAAACGCCCATTTTATCAAATCGTTGTCGCCGATTCACGTAGCCCACGCGATGGCCGCTACATCGAAAACATCGGTTTTTTCAACCCAATCGCACAAGGCAAAGAAGTCCCTGTCCGTATCAATACCGAAGCTTACCAAGCTTGGGTAAACAAAGGTGCGCAGCCTTCTGACCGCGTGGCTAGCCTGTTCAAGCGCTACACCAAAGAACAAGCCGCGCAAACTGAAGCCACAACCGCTTAATTGTTGCGTTTAGCCGCCTGTGTGCAAGGTGTATTGCCATGCCATCCACCCATCATCGCGCTGAGGTTAGCAAGTCTTTGGCGACATCTTTTGATGCGCAAGGCTTGATAAAAATCGGTACGCTGAAAAAACCATACGGCGTGCAAGGTTGGTTGTGGGTATTTAGCGATACCGAAGACCGTGAAGCGATTTTTGCCATGCAGCCGTGGGTGATTCAGACCGCGCTTGGGCAACGCACCTTGACGGTCAAAAACTGGCACGCCCAAGGCAAAGGCTACGTCGTTCAGCTCAATGAAATCCCCGACCGTAATTTGGCAGAGACCTATTACGGTGTGACGCTGTGGGCAGCCAAGGCTGACCTTGCGCCATTGGGCGAGGATGAGCATTACTGGGCGGACTTAATCGGGCTTAGTGTGATAAGCCAACCTGACAGCGTCAAACTTGGGCAAATCAAGGATTTGTTTGAGACAGGGGCGCATGATGTCATGGTGGTAGTGCCCACGCCTGACAGCGTTGATGAGCAAGAGCGGTTGATTCCGTGGCACAAACAAACCGTGCTGGCGGTGGATTTGGCAGCAAAAACCGTCACGGTGGATTGGGCGCAGGATTATTGATGCGCCAAAGCAGCCATCGCTGACAGTGCAGGCAAAAGGCTAAGGGGCTAACAATGTGGTTTGCCGTGATTACAATTTTGCCTGACATGTTTTGCGCTTTGACCGAGTTTGGTATCATCGCACGCGCCATCAAGCGTGAACAGGCCAAGGTGACGCTGATTAATCCGCGTGACTTCACCCATGACAACTATCGCCGTATTGATGAACGCCCGTTTGGTGGCGGCCCTGGTATGGTGATGATGGCAGAGCCACTGTCACGGGCGATTGAGTATGCCAAGGCACAAGCCGCGGCACAGGGGCTACATTGCCCTGTGGTGTATTTGACACCGCAAGGCAACACGCTAAATGAGCCGCTGGTACAGAATTTAAGCCAGTATGATGGGTTTATCTTGCTGTGCGGACGCTATGAGGGTATTGACGAGCGCCTGCTCAATACCTACGTCGATATCGAGTGTTCAATCGGCGATTATGTGCTGACAGGTGGCGAGCTGCCTGCGATGGTGCTGATGGATAGCTTGATTCGGCGGTTGCCTGCGGTGATGGGTGATGACCAATCTGCCGTGCAAGATTCATTTGTTGATGGCTTGTTGGATTATCCGCAATACACCAAACCGCTCGCATTTGCTGGACAAGGCGTGCCTGAAGTGTTGCTATCGGGACATCATGCCAAAATTGCTGAGTGGCGATTTGTTGAGCAGGCACGGCGTACCCAAGCACGGCGACCCGATTTGTGGCATAAATTTTGCCCAACCAAACAACAAGCGCGTTGGTTGGCAGCGGCAAATATCGTCAAAGCCGATAATGCCGACGACAAACCTTGATACCGTACGCCTTTAGCAAAACCGATTTGATAAAGGCCTAAATTAACCGTTTACTTGGCTATCCACGCCAATCTTGTTGCAGGTGTGGATAGCGTGTTCAGTAACATTCACCAAAGCAAGGCCGCTTACGCCTTGTCAAGTGATAACCAACAACAAACAGGGCATATGCGCACGTTCATACCCACAAGCATGAACAAAGCCTCTAGCCCACATTGAGGGAGACCATCTCGTGAGCAACAAACATCCTTTGGTGCAAGCCGTTGAGCAAAGCCAACTAAAAACCGACGTACCAGTTTTTGGCCCTGGTGACACTGTCGTGGTGCAAGTCAAGGTTCGTGAAGGCGACCGTGAGCGTTTGCAGGCGTTTGAAGGCGTGGTAATCGCCAAGCGTAACCGTGGGCTAAATTCAGCGTTCACCGTGCGTAAAATCTCAAGCGGTGTGGGTGTTGAGCGTGTATTCCAAACCCATTCACCTCTGATTGCTAGCATCCAAGTTAAACGCCGTGGTGACGTACGCCGTGCTAAACTGTACTATCTACGCGAGCGTTCTGGTAAATCTGCGCGTATCCGCGAAAAATTGTCACTACGCCGTGATGAATTGGCGGCGTTAGAGCCTGAAATGCAAGGCACAGTGGCAGGCGATACCCTGCTAGACGCGATGGTAGAAACCGCCGCAACGCAAGAGGCGCAAATCCATAACGAACAAGCACAAGACCAACAACCACAAGACAATGGCGACAACCAAGCCTAAGCCTTAAGCCTTGGTCTGCACAAATGTGCATAAAAAATCCCGATACGATACATCGGGATTTTTTTGTTTTTCGCGCTTAAATGTTGCCGTTTAAGCGTTAGCGTTTAAATATTACTTGGCGGTCCAGCCTTTTGGACGTTCATAGTCGGCATTGTCCAAAAACTTCTCGCGCTGCTCATGCAAAAATTGCTTGGCCGCAGGATCGATAAGGCTTAAGTGATTTTCATTGATCAACATGGTTTGGTGCTCAAGCCACTCATGCCACGCCTTAGCAGAGACGGTGTTTTGAATTTCTTGCCCAAGCGCGTTGGGAAACGGTGGATTAGGCAACTTAGGTAAGTTTTGCTTGTATTTGCGACACATGACCATGTGGTCAGCAGGGTTATACGTTTGCATGTGTGACCTTTCGCATCATAAAAATTTGTGAAAATCTCCACTTATATTACCAAACTTCGCTGATTTAAGCCACAGACATTGTTTTTGGCGTTTTAATCGTACTTTTTATGGGGTTTTTATTTGTTATGCTAAAGTCTGTGGATAACAGTTTGATGACATCCACAAACATAAAACGTAATCAGCTGCTTGGCTGTGTAACAAGATTTGTTTACTAAAGTTTGGCTTAAAACCCAGCCGTCAGCCTAAAGTTGTATTAAACCGCCGCAACTCCCAATGCCGCCACACGCTCACGCCCACGCGCGATTGCCGCTTGCACTTGTTTGGGTGCTGTGCCGCCGATGTGGTCACGGGCATTGAGTGAGCCTTCAAGCGTTAGGTAGTCAAACACATCATCACCGATTAAGTCACTAAAGCCTTGCAAATCTGCCAATGACAATTCGCTCAAATCCACGCCACGCGCCACGCCTAGGGCAACGGCTTTGCCAACGACTTCATGGGCATCACGAAATGGCAAGCCTTTACGCACCAAATAATCCGCCAAATCTGTCGCGGTGGCATAGCCTTTCATGGTGGCATGCCGCATCGCGTCGGCATTGGGCACCAAGTTTGGCAGCATATCGGCAAATGCCAGTAACGAACCTGTCAGCGTATCGACGATGTCAAACAGTGGTTCTTTGTCCTCTTGGTTGTCTTTGTTGTACGCCAGCGGTTGATTTTTCATCAAGGTCAAAAGCGTGACCATATCGCCAAACACGCGCGCCGCCTTACCGCGTACCAGTTCGGGCACGTCGGGGTTTTTCTTTTGCGGCATGATGGATGAACCTGTGCAAAAACGGTCAGGCACTTGCACAAAACCAAATTGCGCCGACATCCACAAGATGATTTCCTCACTCATACGCGATAGGTGCATCATCAAAAGGCTTGCTGTGCTGGCAAATTCAATGGCAAAGTCGCGGTCAGACACCGCGTCTAGCGAGTTTTGACACACCCCGTCAAAGTTTAGCAACTTGGCGGTATAGGCGCGGTCTATGGGGTAAGTCGTGCCTGCCAACGCTGCACTGCCAAGCGGCAATTGGTTGATACGTTTGCGCCCGTCAATCAAGCGTTCGCTGTCGCGCATCAGCATTTCAAACCATGCCATGACATGATGCCCAAAACTGACGGGCTGCGCGGTTTGCAGGTGGGTAAAGCCTGGCATGATGGTATCGGTGTGTGCCGCCGCCAAATCCAATAGGCCATTTTGCAGGCGTTGGAGCAAGCCTAAAATCACATCAGTTTGCGCGCGCAAGTACAGCCGAATATCGGTGGCTACCTGGTCGTTGCGGCTGCGCCCTGTGTGCAGTTTTTTGCCCACATCGCCAATCAGCGCGGTCAGGCGTGATTCGATGTTCATGTGCACATCTTCTAGCGCAACTTGCCACACAAACTTACCGTCGGCGATTTCTTGGCGGATTTGGTTTAAGCCATCGACGATTTGGCGAACGTCCTGCTCACTCAAAATTCCACAATGCCCAAGCATGGTGGCATGGGCAATTGAACCGTCGATATCATGCTGTGCCAAGCGTTTATCAAAATTCACCGAAGCGGTGAACTCAGCGACAAATTGGTCGGTGGCTTCGCTAAAACGTCCGCCCCACATGCTGGCAGTTTGTGCGTCTGCTTGATCGGGCTGGGTGGTATGAGTGTCAGACGTTGTGGTAGAATGTTGAGGGTGTGATGGGTGCATCATTGCTACAATCCTAAATTGTCAAGGGTTTAGCCAAAACCTAAATCAATCAAAACAGATCCATTAAGACTCAGTTAATCAAGATCAGCCAAACCAAAAATAAAAATAAGCCGCTAATCATCTTGCGCCGCGTTTACACGCTTATAGTTTATACACCTATGCGCTTATAAAGGATACGTCACGATGGGGTCAGCCACCAAAGCAGCCAACTGGCGGCAATATTTGAGCAAGCCGCGGGCTAGTATAGCAAAGCCTGACCACACTCTACCACTATCGGACATTCGTGCCGACCATTACTTGTTTTTTCCAACCCTAAATAGTCACAGTGGGCGATTTTTTTGGCTGGGCGTGGTCATCTTTTTTAGCTTTTATGAAACCGCGGTATTGCTGCGTTTTATCGATGACTGGCAGCAACTGGGCATACAGCTATTTTATGCAGTCTCGACCACGGGGCTAATTGTGCTGTTTAGTGTGGGTTATTTGAGCCACATCGCGCCACGACTGGTACAAAAAACACGCCAGCAAATGTTGTGGTGTGTCATGGTCACCGTGATGGTGGCAGTGCCATTGGCGGACTTGGTCGCGGTGTGTTTGCAATGGTTGATTTTGGGCACCGACACCGATTTTGTCACATGGCTGAGTCGCACGTTTACCGATTTTTTGGTCGCGCCTGCCGTGGCGATGCTGTTTTTTTACCATTTTAACTACCAGTACACCAAAAACTGTCGCCATCAGCAGCAGCTTGAGCAGCGTTTGATTGAGCAAAATGAGCAGCTCAAAGCGCGTATTTCGCCGCATTTTTTCTTTAATATGCTCAATACCATGCAATATCTGATCGAAACTGACCGCACAGCCGCTGAGGCGTTGATCCGTAGTATCTCATCGCTGTATCGCATGAGTTTTGATGAGGTGCGCGAGGTTGCGCTGATTGATGAAATTGAGATTTGTCAGCATTATTTAGCCATTGAGCACTATCGGTTTGGTGAAAAACTCACCGTGCATTGGATGCTGCCTGATGAAGACACGTTGTATGACATGGTCATCCCGTCATTGATGCTGCAAATGCTGATTGAAAAGATGATAAACTTTGTCATTGAGCTAATTGATGATACGATGGTTATTTGGATTGCCATTGATTGGCAAAACGATTGGGTCAATCTTGAACTTAGCTGCGCGTTGTCGCCATCAAGCTATGCCAATATGCAAAGCTATACCCGACGTTACCTCAACTTTAGCGAGCAGACGCGCACGTTGCAGCATTATTTTGGCGAGCAGGCGACGATTGACTACCAACTTGATAGCACACAAATGGTGATTGCCACGCGCTATCCGCTCAAAGACGTGGCGGCGATGATGTAAACAAACGCCTTTTATGTATCACACGCTTGCTACTTGCGACAGCACAGGCAATATGGCAAAATCCCTGCATTAAATGGCAAATCGTCGTCAAATTGTCACCAATTGTCGGTATACTGATGGGCATTTGACTTTAAGTCTATATTAACCAACCATTCTGGTAATTAATTCATTAAATTTTATAATTTGTTTGGTCAATCAAGCAGCCGCAACAATAAGGCAGGAGACAGCCATGCGAGTGGTGATTTGTGATGATGAGCCGTTGGCGCGTGAACGCCTCAAACGCATCATGCAAGAAGAAGGACATGAAGTGGTCGGTGAAGGCGCGACAGGGCTTGAAGGCATCGAGCAGGTCAAAATCGCCCAACCTGATGTGATTTTGCTTGATATCCGTATGCCAAAAATGGACGGCATTCGCTGCGCCAAAGAGCTTAGCGAGCTTGACAACCCACCTGCGATTATCTTTATCACCGCGTATGACCACTACGCGATTGCCGCATTCAAAGCCCATGCCATCGGCTATTTGCTCAAGCCTGCCAACCGCGAGGAGCTTAGCGAGGCCATGGCGCGCGCCGCCGTGCTCAATACCGCACAACTGAGCAAAATTCGCCGTCTTGAAGAGCGCGTTGCCCAACCAAGCCGCCAGCATATTGCCGCGCGCACCCATCGTGGGGTTGAGCTAATCGCGCTAAGCGACATTTATTACTTTTTTGCTGAGCAAAAATACGTGCAAGTGCGCCACAAAAACGGTACGGTGTTGATTGACGAAACACTCAAAGACCTAGAAAAAGAATTTGGCGACTTGTTTTTTCGTATCCACCGTAATGCCTTGGTCAATTTAAACTATTTAGAAATGCTAGAAGTGGTTGATCAAGACCATTACCAAGTACGGTTCAAAGGCATTGATGAAAAACTTGCCGTCAGCCGCCGCCATCTGCCTACTTTGCGTGAAAAAATTCAGAATTTGTAATGACCCTATCGACTGTATCGACTGCCCCGCTGGATCATATCCGTATTGCCACCCGTCAAAGCCCGTTGGCGCTGTGGCAAGCCAAGCACATTCAAGCCTGTCTGCAGGCCTTGTATCCAACCTGCCACATCGAGCTAATCCCGATGGTGACCAAAGGCGACAAAATCCTTGATACGCCATTGGCAAAAATCGGCGGTAAGGGCTTGTTTGTCAAGGAGCTTGAGCAAGCACTATATGACAAACGCGCTGATATCGCTGTGCATTCGCTCAAAGATGTGCCGATGGATTTGCCCGAAGGCTTGATGCTGGGCGCGTTTTGTGAACGCGAACGCCCAACCGATGCGTTTGTGTCCAATCACTTTGCCACCCTTGATGACCTGCCGCATGGCGCGCGCTTGGGCACTTCAAGCCTGCGTCGGCAATGCCAAATTCAGCAGCATCGCCCCGATTTAGACATCATCAGCTTGCGCGGCAACGTCGGCACACGCCTTGGTAAACTCGATGCCGACGAATACGACGCGATTATTTTGGCCACCAGCGGCTTGATTCGGCTAGGGCTTGGTGAGCGCATACGCCACGAGCTGCCCACCGATGTGTGTTTGCCTGCGGTGGGGCAAGGCGCGTTGGCGATTGAATGCCGCAGCGATGATAGCGCCATGTTGGCGGCATTAGCACCCTTAAACCATCTTGCCAGCAAAATCTGCGTGCTGGCAGAACGCGCGATGAACCGCGAACTACAAGGCGGCTGTCAAGTGCCGATTGCAGGCTTTGCCCAAATCGACATCGGGCGGTTGTGGCTACAAGGGCGCGTGGGTAGCGTTGATGGGCAAATACTACTCAAAGCTGAACGCCACGAGACCTTGGCTTTAACGCCTGAAAACCCAAATGCCGAACGCCTTGCCGAAGCCGTTGGCGTGGATGTTGCCCGTCAGCTGCTTGACCAAGGCGCGGATAAGATTTTAGCCGAGATTTATTCGGCCTAAGCACAGGGGCTGGCGTGATTGTCATCAATACCCGCCCTGCTGAACGTGCGGCTCACTTATCCCGTGTTCTGCACGGATATGGCGCGACCGTGGTGGATCTGCCGCTGCTTGAGCTGGTTGGCAAGCCGCTATCTGTCACCGAGCAGCAGGCATTGGTTAAGCTTTTTACGCCCCAATCCCTGCCCGTGTATCAGGCGGTGGTGGTGGTCAGTGAGGCGGCGGTGGACTTCACCCTACAAGCCGTGCAAGCTTTATCGCTTAGCCAGACGATGCCCACTGCCCTACCGCCGTTTGTTTGTGTTGGGCAAAAGACCGCCGACTATCTGACCCAACGCTGGCAAGCATGGTTTGGTACGACCGCCAACATTTGCTATCCTGTCTTATCTAACCAACAAAACAACGTCGGTATGCTACAACTGCCACTGATGCAAAGCCTTGCGGCAGGTGATCGCGTGCAAGTGTGGCGCGGCGTTGGTGGGCGCGAGGTGTTGATTGACACATTGCGCGCGCGCGGCGTAGAGGTAACGCTGATTAACAGCTACCAACGTAAGCTACCTGCCGCCACCCCGAGCCAATTTCATCAGTTTTATGCCGAATGTTTGCAAAAACATCCACCCACGCCGATTTGGGTGCTGATATCAAGCCTTGCCGCGTGGCACAATTGGTTACGGCTGCTGCATGAGTCTGCACCCGATATAGCACCAAATGCCTTTAATTATGTGGCATTGCAAGCGCGTATTGGCGAGTATATACGCACGCACACCGATAGCTGTGTGCACGTGATTGCTGATTTACAACCCTCCACGATTTGGCAAGCATTACAAGTTTAACTGCGTTTGTCAGTCTGCACCTGCGCCACCACTTTTTGCATGGCTTTGGGCAGGGCCAACGCCTGCGCCTCAGCCAGCGTGTACCAACCAAAGGTTACACCTGCCTCGCTTAATGCGGTGTTTAGCGCGTTTACTTGCGGCGTATCAAGCAGGATTTGATACGGTTTTAACCACCATTCCATATGGGTTAAACCATGGCTAACGCTGCCTTGCGGTATTTTGGCTTGTGTGCTTAGATCGGCAATTTGGCTAGCGGCCATGATGGCTGTTAGTGTATGACCCATACGCGCCAATACCTCGACGATGGTTTGTTCAGCGGCATTGTATTGGCTGGTAAATACCGCGCTGTCTTGCCAGTGTTGGGCAGGTTGTACGCTGTTGGGTGCGGCGGCTTGCTGCTGATTGAACCGTTTTTGATAAAACAACAGCGGCAAGCAAGCCAATCCGCCCCAGATACCGCTATCAGGCCGCGTGAGCCACAACATCCGCCCATCAGCATGGGTTAATAGCAAGGCAAGCGACAGCTGGCGCGGACGGGCGGCGGCTTTTGCTTTGACGGGATACACGGTTGGGTTGCCCTCGGCGCGTGCCACGCAATCGGCATTCACAGGGCATAGCAGGCAGGCAGGCTTGGCTTTGGTGCACAAGGTCGCGCCCAAATCCATCATCGCCTGCGCGTACAATCCGCTATCCGCGCTTGGGGTCAAACGCTCGGCAAGCTGCCACAGGGTGCGGTTAGTAGCAGACTTGGTGATATCGCCATCAATACCTGCCCAGCGCGTCAGCACGCGTTTGACATTGCCGTCACAAATCACGCCATAGCCGCGCACACCCATTGCCACCACCGCGCCTGCCGTTGATTGCCCCACGCCTGCGATTTGCTGCCAGTCTTTGACGGTTTGCGGAAAATCGCCCGTTTGCTCAATGATGGCCGCAAGCTGCTGCGCACCTTTGTGCAGGTTACGCGCGCGCGCATAATAGCCCAGCCCTGCCCAGTGCGCTGCCACGTCCGCCCAATCCGCCGCCGCCAGTGTCTGTACGGTGGGAAAGCTTGCCATAAAGCGCGCAAAATACGGCTTGACCGTCACAACCTGTGTTTGCTGCAGCATGACCTCAGACAGCCACACAGGGTATGGGTCTGGCACGTCTTTGTGGTGCTGTTGCCACGGCAGATCATGCCGCCCATGCTCGGCAAACCACGCCAACACGCGCGGCGCAAAGCTATCAAGCGCGGCATTATCTTGGGTCAAATCCTTGCAAGCCGAGGGCGGTTGTTTATTGTAGATAGAATTATTTGGCATAAGGCAGCAAAATTTTTGGCTAAAGCTGTTTCAATAGGGGCAAACCTACGCGCTTCAAGCACGCTTTGCCACTAAGCAACGGGTAGGTCATGACCCATATCGGCTTTATCATTGTTGCTGTAAAATCTTGCTAAAATCTGTATAAGCGTTAAACTAATGTTGTTTTAGCCCTTTTAAATTTCGTCTTTGTTTTGTGGACACCCGACTATGCGTGCCTACCGCCATCGTTTGCTACTTTATGTTCATGGGGTCTTGTCACTGCGCTTGGCGGCTGCGACCAAATCAAACACTTGGTTGAAAAGCCCGTAGGCTGCGGCGATGCCGACAGCGTGCGCGCGCTGCAAGATAAGTTTAAAGCCGATGTCAGCGCGGCGTCCAAGATGTATTTGTCGGCAGACAGCGACATCAACCGTCAAATACTAACCAAACTGCTCAACCAACTTAAAATTGACCTTGACCAAATCCAAGACCAACCCAACGCCAGCTACCGCTGTAGCGCGCGCGTCAATCTCACATTGCCCAAAAGCCTGCTTGAGCGCGCCAACGAAACCCGCGCCGCCCGTGGTGATGACAGCGTCGCTAAAGCCGCTGCCGCGCAGGATATCCAGCTGGCAGGCATTGAGCCGTATCAAACCATCGAATACACGCCGACAGCAAGCGATAATAACAAAATCCACATAAACCTTAGCAATGCGCGCAATGTGCAAAACTTTTTGGCAAGCCTATTGGTCGATGCCAGCCAAACGCCGTATGACGAAAGCGCGGTTTACATCGACACTGACGATCACGCACCAAACACCATTAGCGACGACGTCGCCACGGGCCCCAATGCCACAGGTGACTATGCTCACCACGCAGACGGCGACGCGATGCCAGATGGTCAAGATGACGAATACGATGAAACCAGTACGCCTGCACCCACTGCGCCAAAAAAATACGGTCCTGCCGCCGCGTCTAATACTTCGGTGCCTGAAACTGACGACAACGCAGCCAATCAACAAATCATTGCTATCACGCGCCGTGCCAATGCCGAAGTTGCCCAAAAACGTCAGACGTTTAACCAAATGTGGCAGTCAGCATCACCTGAGGCACAAGCCTCACTGACTGATGATCAAAAACAATGGGTCAAAGAACGCGACGAGCAATGTGCCTCCGAAGCCCAACAAGCCGATGCAGGCTATGAAGAATACACGCGCCTACAGTGTGTTGGGCGTATGCTTGATGAGCGTTATACACAAGTCAAATCATACTTTGAAGATTATGACCATTAATCGGCTGCTTATGCCAACGCGTTTTACTCTCCTTTAGCCTTGCAAACCTTTTAACCAAAAAAAACCGTACGCCAATCGGCATACGGTTGCTATTAACACACTGTTGGCACATTATTGCGCATTGGCTAAATTGTCTTGCATAAAGCCAATCATCGCATCCCAGCTGGTGTTTGCCGCTGCTTCATCATAGCCCAAGTCGATGTTATTTTTCGCTGCGCGCTCATCGGCGGCAGGGTTACTAAAGCCATGTTTCGCACCTTCATATACATCGACCGTGTAATCCACGTCGGCGTTATCCATTTCAGCTTTGAATTTTTCGACATCATCCATGGTCACCATGGTGTCAGCTTCGCCGTGTGCGACCAACACTTTGGCAGCAAACTTGCCTTTTTCGGCAGGCTGTTTGGGCGTTAAATTACCGTGGAAGGTTGCCACGGCTTGTAGTGGCAGGCCTTCACGCGCCATATCCAGCACGATTTTGCCACCAAAACAGAAGCCAATACCGCCTAGACGCTTGCCATCCACGCCTTGTACATCACAAAAATCTTGCAAGATCGCTTGACAGCGTGACATCAACTGGTCTTGATTGGCAAGCATTTGTTTCATCCATTCGTTGGCTTGGTTGACATCGGTGGTCAATTTGCCCTCGCCATACACGTCCATCGCCACAGCAGCAAAGCCTGCACGTGCTAGACGCTCGGTAACTTTTTGGACAAATTCAACCACGCCCCACCACTCTGGCGCGACCAAAATCGCAGGCGCAGGCTTATCTGCGCTGGCATCTTTGGGTAAGCAGACATAGCTTTTGAGTTCTGTGCCATCAGGCGCGGTGGTTTCAAGTTGTAAAATTTGGATATCCATGAAATTACCTTGTAAATTTAATTAAAAATTGTATCATGCAAAAATCGCCGATTGCTAGCCGCTGCGTTCAAATCAGCCCAACCAATCAGCAATAGCTGTTACGATATAAAAAAATCGCCGTATTTTCCGCTATAATAATGTAGTGTTTTGTTTGCCCACCCGTTTGATAGGCTTGATTGCCAAATTTTAAGAAAAACCATTTGCCCATGCCGACCAATTTACTTGCCCCACCCATCGCGCCTGCCGCTGCCGACCATGACCCTGCCGTGCGCCCACAATTTTGGCAGCGCTTTAGTTTAGCCGAGCTAAACGCGGCAGAATGGGAAGCGCTGTGCGACGGCTGCGGAGCGTGCTGTTTGATTAAGCTGCAAGACGATGACACAGGCGAGGTTGAATACACCGATGTGGCGTGTCAGCTGCTAGATTGCCAAACGGGCGCGTGTCGGCATTATCCAACGCGGCATCGCTATGTGCCTGATTGCATCGCGCTGGATTTAAATATCTTGCCAACAATGGACTGGCTGCCTGCCACATGCGCCTATAAACGGCTGTATCACGGGCTACCACTGCCCGATTGGCATCATCTACTCACCAAAGATCGCTTGGTCAGCTTGCGCCAGATGCAAGCGGCTAATGTCAGTGTGGCAGGCCGCTGCGTGTCTGAAACTGAGGTCGATGAGTGGGAGCAAGAGCAGCGCGTGATTCGTTGGATTGTGCAGTGACTGCGTATCAGTGATAAGTATTTTGACCAAATCTGTCTAAGCCAGATTATTTGTGTTAAAGTAAGTTTACTTAAACAGCTTATACTACTGGACTTTTCATACGCACCCCCTCACATGACACCCGACCTCAACACAACCGACCTTGAGTTTATTGAACCCATCTCGCAGCCACCCAAACGTCCCAACCCTGTCGCAGGTTTGGGAGAATATCTCCAGTCAAATTTTAGCACCCAATTTGATAGCCTAACCCCGGTGGTCGATATCCAAGAGCTGATAGACCACCTAGCCGACCTGACAGCAACCACGTCAGACGCTGTTGTGTGGCTAGATTTAGAAATCGACCCAAACGTCCAATCCACACCGCCCAAACTGCTAACTGGCGCAATTGTCGTTGCAGATTTGTACTGGCAATTTGATGAGGTGCTATTTGATGACAACGCACGCCAGCTGTTTGCACTTTTGCAAACCGCGCCGTATTTGGGTGGGCACAATCTCATGGCATTTGATTTGCCAAAATTGGTAGATTGCTTTGCAGCAAGTTTACATACCGATATGCCAAACAATATATTGTCACAATGGCAAGCCAAAACATGGGATACACTGATGCTTAGCTGCTTACTCATCCCACATCAGCCTACCCACGCGCTAGCCAAGCTATACAAAGCCGACACCTGTTACAATGACCCCGTCAAAGATTGCCTCGAAAGTCGCGTGTTGTTTAATCTGTGCCAGCAGGCTTGGCAACGCCTTATCCCTGATAGCCAAATTTTATATCAGCAGTTGTTGCCTGAACTGGCTCACCTGTCTTGTCCGCAATATTTTGCCATAGACAGCGATTGTATTTTTGATTGGGACAATATCGCAGCTGACATGCCCATCGGCAACCAATCGGCACTTATCACGCTATTGCAGCAGGCGCGCGATACCGTCAAATACCAAACAACCACGCACCCTTGGCAGTATTTGGGCTTGGCGTGTTTTGTTAATTGGCTGCGCTACTTTGCCAAACCACAAGCTCGCCGCCCTGTGTGGATTAGCAAACATCCCGTCTATCAGCTGAGTTTTCAACAAGCTGAGGCAACTTTTTGGCAGATTCATGACCCCGATGAGGATTGGATTAATCGCCAGTGTCAAGAATTTTTTGGCTTTGACACATTGCGTGACGGTCAGATGCAGATTGTCAAAGCCACCCTTGCCAATCAAGATATTCCGCTGGGTATTTTGCCGACAGGCGGTGGTAAAAGTCTAACCTTTCAACTGCCTGCACTTATTTTTAGCAAATACCAACGCCAACTAACCGTGGTGATTTCACCACTTAAAGCATTGATTGAAGACCAAGTCATTAATCTGCATGCCCAACTGCCTGAGTATGAAAGCCGTATTGCCTACCTCACGTCAGGGCAAACCCCATCGACACAAAAAGACATCATCACAGGCGTATGGCAAGGCGATATTGATATCTTGTATCTTAGCCCAGAACGCCTACGTACCTATAGCATCCGCCAACTGCTCAAAAACCGCCCGCCTGCGTTTTGGGTGCTTGATGAAGCTCACACCCTAAGCCAATGGGGTACTGATTTTCGGCCAGATTTTTTGCGAATTGCCGACCATATCATCGCCTGCTATAGCCCCGATATAGCAAAAAAAGTACAATCTAGCATTGTGCATATGACCAAAAAATCCCCTAAATCTGACTCCCAATTTGGCCTATTGACGCAAGACACACCTGCACAAGCCGTGCATGAACCAACAAAAGATTATACGTTTGTTGCGCCCAAGATAAGTTTGGTGACCGCAACTGCCTCTAGCCGTGTTAAAGACGATTTGGATGCAGAGCTGGTGAATAAACTGGTGGCATTGACAGATCACAAGCCCTTGGTACAGTATGGCACACCTGTCGAAAACCTAAAAATTTGGCGCGACAACATCACACCTGATTTTTTGCAAATACCCAACGACCAGCGCATGACCGAAATTTATCGGATTTTGTGTGAGCGTAAAGCATGGTATGAGCAAAACTGTCCTGAGTGCCCACAACAAGGTGTCGCGCTGGTCTATCTGCGTAACCGCAAAGCTTGCGAAGCGTATGCCAAACACTTTGCCGAGCAAAACCTTAACGCTGTTGCCTACCATAGCAAGCTAGATGAGTCACAAAAAAAGCTGATTTTACAACAGTTTAAACATAATGAGCTCGACGTGGTGGTATGCACCAACGCCTTTGGCATGGGCATTGATAAAGCAGGCATTCATACCGTCATTCATAGCGGCGTACCCAACAATCTAGAATCTTATGTGCAAGAAATTGGACGGGGGGCAAGAAAAACCCATGAGCACGCCCATGCCTATATGTTATGGGATGAAAGCGATATCGAAAAACAATTTAGACAAGAGCGTGACGCGCGTATTCCCAACACTGACACCCTTAAAAACTGCTGGGAGCAGATTAGACCCATTCTTCACCGACCTTCCAGTGACCAGTGGTTTGCAAGCAACTTGCTTTTGCCTATTCTTGGTATCGAGGATGATACCGAGCGGCTCAATACCCAAATCCGCGTGGCACTTTTGGCACTCGAGCGATATGGCCTATTGGTTGAAAAAGAGCAGCAACCTGCATGGATTAGCATTCAACTGCTGCAACGTCCGACCGCCGATCACAACCATCAATAGATTAAATTATATGACCAATTACTACAAATCAATGACAATCTGCCCACCCAAACCACTCGCTACGCCACCAACGAAAAACCGCCCACCCGCTATCATCTGCCCGAACTTGCCGTGGCATTGGGCTATTCGGTCAAGCAATTACTTAATTTGCTGCGTCAATTTGTCAAATTGGGCTTTGCGCAGTGGCAAATTGTGGTCAATATCCGCCTCAACTATACCGTAAGACACCTAAAAAGTGAATTTAATAAGAAAAAACGCATACTAGATACCCTCAATACGTTTATCAACAGCGATAGTTTTCAAGCCCATTATCAACAAGCAGATAACACAGAAGATTTTCAACGCTTTGATAGCAAAGCATTGGATAATTGGTTCATCGGCCATCAATATACCTATCGCACCACCAAAGATATTTTTCCGTTGCTGCGTGCCTTAGATATCATCACCACGCGCCATCACACCAAACAATATTTCACCGTCAGTTCGACCACTAAGACCAAAGACCAACTGGCAACAGAGCAACTTAGCGATGTTTGGCACAATTGGGTAAAACTGGCTCAAGAGCAACTAAAACAGCTTACCCCATTGCTGGATGAGTATATTTTTGCCAAACTGGATGGCAGAGGCAAAGAAGTCGGTGAAAATTTCTCATTGGACGATATTGCCGAGCAGTTTAACCGCTCACCAGTCGATATTTTACAACAGCTTGAGCAGCTGCAAAAAATCGGCATTATTGAGCTATCGCGGTTAGATGATGATGCCAATGCAATATTTTTTATTGGTCCAAACAAGACCCGCCAGCAATACAATCCCGCCGCTTATCGCTATCTAAAACAGCATTATGAAGACCGCTGTATGCGTATTCATGTACTCAACCATTGGCTACATAGCGACATGGCTACCAAACGCGCTTTGCTGGAGGATTACTTTAGCCTGCCATTAACGCAAGTCATCGACCAATATCTACCTAAGACCACCGATGTTACCCGTCCTTATCTAAAAGACTATAAAGCACTGATTTTGCCCAATTACCTTAGTAAGGAGCAGACGCAAATTATTAAAGACAAAAGCCGTGCGTCAATGATTTTGGCAGGGCCAGGCTCAGGCAAAACCACAGTGGTCGTGCACCGCGTGGCGCATCTATTGATGATTGAAGAAATCAAGCCTGAAAAAATCTTGATTTTGGCTTATAACCGTTTGGCAGTGTGCGAATTGCGCGCCCGTCTTACCGCCTTGGTTGGCAACCATGCCAACGGCGTGACTATTTTGACGTTTCATGCGTTGGCACGCCAGATCACAGGCTTATCCGAAAAAGACGCACCCCATGAGCAATTAGACGCCATCTGTGCGCGTATCCCCCATCTTGGCGAGGACAAAAATCTTGATAAACGTCGAAACAATGCCCGTTATCAGTGGATGATTGAGCAAGCAATTGCCCAGCTCAAAGAATCGCCGCAGTATTTTCAATATATTATGGTTGATGAGTTTCAAGATATTGATGAATATCAATATGAGAGACCTTTGCACAAACCAGCGACCGTCTCTCGACACCAATTTCAAACTCAACTAAAAACTGGAATTGGTGTTAAAGAAGTGAAGAAAGTCACCGAATTGGCATAAAAGCCTCCTAAATTGCCGTAAATTAACGTCTATTGGCTAGTTTTACCAACCAACAGACACAATAACCCTAAGCGACCCCATATTTTCGCTTCAAGCCTAGGGCAGTTTTTAAATTATGCACTATGCTAGCAAGCAAAGTACTGGTATGAAATTGCATTAACCCAAGGTGACGAGCCTTATT
>NZ_JCADBW010000002.1:0-175510 GCF_059264685.1 Faucicola sp. SE7633
GTTTTACCACGCTTTTAACAGGTGATGAATCTGCCGTTTACGCCGACAGTGCGTATAAAAGCCAAGCCCATGACGACTATCTTGCCGAGCATGAGCCACCTATCAACAATCATATCCATGATAGGGCGTGGCGTAATACACCACTTACCGAACAGCAAAAACGTACCAATACCCAAAAGAGCCAAACCAGAAATACGGTAGAACGGGTATTCGGTCATTTTAAATTGCATTATGGGATGAGCAAGGCTCGTCATCTTGGCTTAATGCAATTTCATACCAGTACCTTGCTTGCTAGCATTGTGCATAATTTAAAAACCGCCCTAGGTTTGAAGCGAAAATATGGACTGCCTTAGGGTTATTGTGTCTGTTGGTTGGTAAAACTAGCCAATAGACGTTAATTGACTGCAATTTAGGAGGCTTTTATGCCAATTCGGTGACTTTTTTCGCTTCTTTAACACCAATTCCAGTTTTTAGTTGAGTTTGGATTTGGTGGCGAGAGATGGTCGCTGGTTTGTGCAAAGGTCTCTAATTTAAAAAAAAGCAAGCCTTGTTAATAAATTAAGCGTCATCGGCGGGTGCAAAGATAGCTTACAAACCCTCACTCTGCCCAAATCAGCGTTAATTGATCTGAAGGGGTCGCGCTGTCTTCATCGATGATAAAATCAATCAAATGCTGCTTGGCAAGCTCTAACACGGCGACAAAGCTCACCACCACGCCAAGCCGACCTTGGCGTTTGTCTAATACCTGCCAAAACGGCGCGCGCTGCTGACTGCGCATAAACTGGCGAATACTGCGCATCCGCTCGGCTAGGCGCACGCGATCGGCACGAATGTGATGGGTGTGCAGTTGATAATCGGGGCGCATCTGCATGGCGCGTAGGCTTTTGGCTAGCCAGTCGGCAGGGTAGGGCGCACGCAAGTCAGCGGCGGCCTGGGCAAGGCTGTCGTCGTCGGGCAGGCTGGCGTACGCCAAAAACACATCGCGCTCTAGGCGCAATAAGCTATCCAAACGCTCGCTGACGTGTTTGATTTGTGCATAATGGGTCAGGCGGTCAAGCAAGGCTTTGGTTGGGCTGATATCGTCTGGCACGGGGCTTGGCGCAGGTAGCAGCAGCTCGGATTTAATTGCAATCAGCGTGCTTGCCATCAGCAAGTAATCCCCTGCCAATTCAAAGTACGCGTCGTCTAGTTCTTTGATATAGTCAAGATATTGCGCGGTAATCGGCAGCAGCGCGGTGCTTGTGATATCAAAGTTATTTTTTTTGACCAAGTACAGCAAAAAATCCAATGGGCCTTCAAACTGCTCAAGCCAAATGGCAAACGCGGCAGGCGGAATGTACAAATCCTCGGGCAGCGATTGCACGGGAGTCTGGTACAGCCGTATGACGGGGGTATCCATAAATTTTAACGCTGTTTTTAAAACTATTTCAACTTAGCCAAGGGCTTGATACCCACGGCTTTACGCACTTTTTCCATGCGTTTGCGGCTTTCGCGACGGGCTTTGTCTGCGCCCAGCTGTAGGATTTGTTCAAGCTCTTTGGGGTTTGCCATCAACGCGTGGTAACGCTTGCGAAACGGTGCGATTTCGCTATTGATTTTATCAAATAACGCCTCTTTTGCCTCCCCCCAGCCGATGCCTTGTTCAAAACGCGCGCGCATGGCGGCTTGTTCGGCAGGTGTGCTAAAGGCTTTATAAATCTCAAAAATCGTTGATTCATCGGGGTTTTTGGGCTCATCGGGCAGCTGTGAGTTGGTCACAATGCGCATGATGGCCTTTTTGAGGGCTTTTTCGCCATCGACTTGTGGATTGTCGCCAAATAGGGGGATGGTGTTGCCATAGCTTTTGGACATTTTGCGCCCATCAAGCCCCGTCAAAAGCGGCGTGTCTTCATCCACCAAGGCTTCAGGCAACACAAACAGCGGCTTGTCGGCCGCGCAATAGCGGAAGTTAAATGTGCCTGCGATATCGCGCGCCATCTCAATGTGTTGGATTTGGTCTTTGCCAACAGGCACATGGGTGGCGTTAAACATCAAGATATCGGCTGCCATCAGCACAGGATAGCCAAACAAGCCCATGCTGATGCCAAAATCGGGGTCGGTGTCGGGCGTGGCGGTATTGACATCCACCGCCGCCTTGTAGGCATGAGCGCGGTTCATCAAGCCTTTGGCACAGTTGCAGCTGAGCACCCATGACAGCTCAGGGATTTCGGCGATGTCCGATTGGCGATAAAACACCACGCGCTCAGGGTCAAGCCCGCAGGCAAGCCACGTTGCCGCGATGGCTTTGGTCGAGGCGTGTACCGCATCGGGATCATGGCATTTAATCAACGCATGTAAATCCGCCAAAAAAAAGTACGCATCGTGCGTGCTATTGGCAATCGAGGCAATCGCTGGGCGAATTGCGCCAACATAGTTGCCCAAGTGCGGAATGCCTGAGGTGGTAATGCCGGTCAAAATGCGTGTGGGTGACAAATTGGGGGTTTGCGCGGGTGTTTGAGGTGTGGTCATGGTCGGTCTTATTGGTGAATACCAAGTCAAATGCAAAAACGGTCAATGAAAATCGGCAGTATAGCAAAATTTGGCGCGCCCGTCTTATCGGCTCGGCTAATTTATCGGCTGACAAGGACCGATAGGCTAGGGGTCTATTTGGCATAATATTTTTTGCCATCGGGCTGGGTCTTAAAGCGGCGGTGAAACCACATGTATTGCGTGGGGTCAGCTAGCATAAGCTGTTGCAATAATGCATTAATCCGTGTCGCGTCGGCGGTTTCATCGCAGCTGGGGTAGTCGCTAAGCGGTGGGCTGAGCGTCAGCTGATAATGTGGACGCGGCGCATTTGCCGCGCTTGTGCGATAGGCATGAAACATAAAAAACACGGGCGGTTTTTGTTTATCGCCCAAACGGGCAAGGCGGCGTTGGGCGGTGATCGTCGCCGCAGGTACACCAAAAAATGCTGCCATCACGCCTTGTTTGAGCCCAAAGTCTTGGTCGGGAGAATACCACACCGCGTGTCCGTCTTTGAGGCTTTGCGCCAGCGCGCGCATATCACGGTGGCTGATTTGGCGGCGATAAATCCGCGTGCGCGCATTGAAAACAAACCATTCTAACAAGGCGTTGTTTTGCGGACGATAAATGACATCAATAGGCAGCACATGGCTCATCAGTAAGCCGCCCAAATCCAGCAACGTATAATGCGCCCCCAGCAAAATCACCGCGTGGCCATCGGCTTGCGCCGCCAGTACCGCCTCTGCGCCCGTCACATCCCAACAGCCATCAAACACCTGCGGGCGAAACCACGCGCACAGACTTTCAAACACGCCGATGCCTGCATTGATAAACACCTGTTTGGCAAGCCGTTCATGCTCGGCGGCGGATGCGTCAGGAAAAATCAACGCCATATTGATAAGCGTGTCACGGCGGCGGCGTGCAATACCGTGATACAGCACCACGCCCAACGTGCGCCCCAGCCAAAATTGCACACGCAGCGGCAACCACACCCACGGCAACACACACGCCATCAACAGCCAAATCCCCCAATATTGCGGCAACAAAAACCGCCATACAAACGGCTGGCGTGCTTGTGGCATTGGCTTAGCAAGGTTAGATGGGTGGTTCATAGCGGTCAAGGTTGGATGGTAAAAAGCTAAGTAAGTGAAAGCTGGTTTATTAAGCCCTAATTAACAACCGCGCGCTAACAACGCTGCTAACTAGTATTTTATAAAAAAATGTTGGCATTTATCCAAAAAATTATGCTAGGTTTGTAGCAAACACTGTGTTACAATCCAGTGAGAATGTAACGCTTACGGGATGTTAAGTAAGCTTTGATCCAGTTTGGATAACGCCTTTGTGGTCTAAGCATGGATTGTCTAAACCGATGAAACCGCTTGACCGCAAAGACTGCTTGAGCGTCAAGCGGTTTGGTAAACATCCATCCATCGTAAGTGGTTGCGCTGATTTCGTGTTAATTTGCCATGATGGCATGTTTTATCAATCTACGTCAAGGATAGACGTTGAAGCTGCCGCCACGATGAGTCAAAGGGGTTGCTGCGGTCTATCCGATGACGGCTAACGTTCACGAGGGACCGTGTATGGCGACTCATTTTTCCAATTCTGCTACCCGTACGCCACCCAATCACGCGCCAAACCCCACGCCAAAACGTGGGCTAGGCTCGCATTTGTTGTGGTTGGTGATTGCAATCATCGGCGCATTTGCCATCGGCACGTTGGCGCTGCACCGTGGTGAAACCATCAGCGCGATTTGGCTGGTGGTTGCGGCGGCGTGTGTGTATAGCATTGCGTATCGCTATTATAGTTTGTTTATCGCGCAGCGTGTGTTTGAGCTCAATCCGCGCCGTGTGACCCCTGCCCATAGGCTCAAAGACGGGCTGGATTATGTGCCGACCAACAAACAGGTGTTGTTTGGACACCATTTTGCGGCAATTGCAGGGGCAGGGCCGTTGGTTGGGCCGATTTTGGCCGCACAAATGGGGTATTTACCCGGCACACTGTGGCTGCTGGTTGGTGTGGTGTTCGCAGGCGCGGTGCAGGATTTTTTGGTGTTGTTTATTTCCACACGCCGCGATGGCAAGTCGCTTGGTGAGATGGCAAAAGACGAGCTTGGCAGCTTTGCAGGTATCACGGTCATGCTGGGTGCGCTGGGTGTGATGGTGATTATTTTGGCGGTGTTGTCGTTGGTGGTGGTTAAGGCACTCGCGCATAGCCCATGGGGGCTGTTTACCATTGCCATGACGATTCCGATTGCGTTGTTGATGGGCGTGTATATGCGTTATTTGCGCCCCGGCCGCATCATGGAGGTGTCGGTCATTGGTTTTGTGCTGATGATGGCGGCGATTGTGTTTGGTGGTAAAATCGCGGAAAATCCGTATTGGGCGGACGTGTTTACGCTGTCGGGTGTGCAATTGACGTGGCTGTTGATGGCGTATGGCGTGGTTGCGTCGGTGCTGCCTGTGTGGCTGCTGCTTGCGCCGCGTGATTATCTTTCAACTTTTTTAAAAATCGGTGTGATTGCAGGCTTGGCGTTGGCGATTGTGTTCACCATGCCACAGCTACAGATGCCAGCTTTGACCCAATTTATTGATGGCACAGGGCCGGTGTTCAAGGGTGCGTTGTTTCCGTTTTTGTTTATCACCATTGCATGCGGCGCGATTTCGGGTTTTCATGCGCTGGTGTCCAGCGGTACAACACCCAAGCTGGTTGATAATGAAGCCGATACGCGTGCGATTGGCTATGGTGGCATGTTGATGGAGTCGTTCGTTGGCATCATGGCATTGATTTGCGCGTGTGTGCTTGAACCGGGGGTGTATTTTGCCATCAATGCGCCAGCCGCATTTTTGGGCACAACGCCAGAGGCTGCGGCTGCGGCCATTGCCAACTTGGGCTTTGTTGTCACCCCAGACGCGCTAACCACCTTGGCACAGCAAGTGGGTGAAACATCGGTTATTTCACGCACAGGCGGTGCGCCCACGTTTGCCATCGGTATGGCGCATATTTTGTCGTTGATTTTTAATAACCCTGCGATGATGGGCTTTTGGTACCATTTTGCGATTTTGTTTGAGGCGTTGTTTATTTTGACAGCCGTCGATGCAGGCACGCGCTCATGCCGTTTTATGGTGCAAGACACCTTGGGCTTGGTCGCCCCTGTGTTCAAAACGCATAATGCAGTGACCAATTTTATCGCCACGCTTATTGCGGTCGGCAGTTGGGGCTTTTTTGTTTATCAAGGGGTGGTTGATCCGCTCGGTGGTATCAATTCATTATGGCCATTGTTCGGTATTGGCAATCAGCTGCTGGCTGCGATGGCGCTGACGCTTGGCACGGTGGTGCTGTTTAAAATGAAAAAACAGCGTTATGCATGGCTGACGGTATTGCCGATGATTTTTTTGGTCATCACTTGTATGACGGCAGGTTGGCAAAAGATTTTCCACAGTAACCCTGCTATTGGCTTTTTGGCGCAAGCGGATAAATACAAAGCTGCGATCGCCGCAGGTGAGGTGCTCAAACCTGCCAAGGATCTGGCAGAAATGCAAACCATCGTGCTATCCAACCAAATCAACGCCGTACTGTGTGGGTTTTTTATGACGGTATTGGTGGTGATGATTTTGGCATCAATCCGCAGTGTGCAACGCGCATTGGCAAGTCCTGTGCCTACCGTGGTTGAGGGCGAAGCAGTGTACGCTGATCCTGTACCATTATCGGTAAAGGCCGCGCATTGATGGTCAACAGACGACAACAAAGACACAGAATCAAAAGGTTAGCACAATGAAAAATCCATTGGCTGATAACAGCAAAATCTTGTTGGTTAATATGGTCAAAATGACCTTGCAGGCGCAAAAACAGCTGCTATTAACCCCCAAAAACTTGGCACGTGTCGCGCTGTTGGTCAAGCGGCTGCAGCAAAGTTTTCGCTTGATGGTTGGCGTGCCTGATTACGCCACCTACCTTGAGCACATGCGCACGCACCATCCCGACCTTGAGGCGATGGACGAAAAAACGTTTTTTCGTTACTGTGTGGATGCGCGTTATCCCACCAGCGGTGGTAATATGAAGCGTTGTCCGTGCTAAGGTTACTACTTTTTAACATTAAAGGTTTAAGGTTAAAAAAAAAGACGGTCAGTAGCCGTCTTTTTTGTGGCAAAAAAATATCAAACTTACGCCAATAACGCGTGATACAACGCCGCGTTGTCATCATCAAAGCAGACAAAGATAACGTCGCGCAATGTGGTTGTGGGGTGCTGCGTCAGCCAAGCGCGCACCGCATCAAGTGCCACTTGGGCAGCCTGCGCTTTGGGATAGCCGTACACGCCTGTCGAGATATTCGGAAAAGCTACGCTTGTCACCGCATGCGCGTCCGCCAGTGCCAGTGACTCGCGATAGCAGCTGGCCAACAATGCCGCCTCGCCTTGCGTGCCGCCATGCCACACAGGGCCGACCGTGTGAATGACATAATCGGCAGGCAGTTCGCCTGCGTGGGTGATAACCGCTTGTCCCGTCGGGCAGCCGCCTTGCCGCGCGCGGATGTCTTGGCACGCGGCCAATAAGGTTTTGCCTGCTTTGCGGTGGATTGCACCATCGACACCACCGCCGCCCAACAGGCTGCTGTTGGCGGCATTGACAATCGCGTCCACGTGTAGCGCGGTGATATCACCTGTGATGACCGCTAAATTGGTGTGGTTGATGGTGGTTTGTGCCAGTGGTTGGGGTGATGTGTGGTGCATAGTGGTTGCCTGATGTTAATGTGATAAAAATCTGAAATTGATGACAAAATTAGTCGTCTTTTTGTGCCATCAATGCTTTGGCTTCATTCAAATCGCTTTCAAACAGGCTTTCAAGCTCTGCCGTTGCCGATTGTGCCGATTCGATCAATTTGGCTTCATCGTCATAAATCGCCTGTTGCTGCTCAATCAATTCATCGTCATAATCGCGGAACATACGCACACTTTTACGCGCAAATTCCTTGCTAAAACCAAGTACCTCTAGCGATTCGCGCGACATATCCAACGCCGACAGATAAGTTTCACGCCAAATGTATTTGACCCCAACCTCACGCAAGCGATAATAATGCTGGCGGTTGATGGCGCGTGCCAAAATCGTCACCTCAGGGTAAGTGCGCACGACATAATCTGCCACAGTGACCGAATGCTCAATGTCACCAATCGCCAAAATAAACAGCCGTGCCTTGCCCAGCCCTGCCGCGCGTAGGGTGTCGGGGTTGCGCGGATCGCCATAAAACACACTGTTACCAAATTTGCGTACAAAATCGACTTGGTTGGCAGATTTTTCAATCGCGGTAAATTCGATATTGTGCATCCGCAGCACCCGTCCGATGATTTGCCCCATACGCCCAAAACCTGCCAACACCACAGGATGGGCATGGTCGGGGATGGTGTCATAATCGCGGGCAGGCGCGCGCTTGGCAAAATACGCCTCACCCACGCGACCCCACAGCCAAAACGCCAGCGGCGTAAGCGCCATCGATACCGTGACGATCAAATCTAACGTCGATTGTTGTTGGTGGTTGAGCAAATGCTGCCCACGTGCCACGCTAAACAGCACAAACGCAAATTCACCGCCTTGCGCCAAGGTCACCCCAAGGCGTAGGCTGTTGTCCCAGCGGTTGCCCAATGCGCGTGCAATCACGCTTAGCACGGCAAATTTGACGGCAATCAGCCCTAGCGCCGCGCCGATAATCAATAGCGGCTTAGCAACAATCAGCTTGACATCGGTCAGCATACCCACAGAAATAAAAAACAGCCCAAGCAGCAAGCCCTTAAACGGTTCAATACTCGATTCAATCTCATGCCGATACGCTGAGTCCGCCAACAGCACGCCCGTCAAAAAAGCACCCAACGCCATCGACAGCCCGATGTAATCCATCAGCAGCGACACACCCAGCACGATAAACAACGCCACCGCCGTCAAAAGCTCAGTGGCGTGGCTGTTGGCAACAAATTTAAAAAACGGGCGCACCACATAGCGACTGGCAAACACCAAACCTGCAAAAATACTGATCACCTTGGCAAAATATTCCCAATCGTAATGCTGCTGCTCTTGCACGCCCGACAAAAACGGCAACGCAGCCAGCAGCGGAATCACCGCGATATCTTGAAACAGCAAAATCGTAAACGCTTGCTGCCCGTGGGTGGTGGATAGTTGGCGGCGTTCGGTCAAAAGCTGCAACACAAATGCCGTCGAGGACAACGCCAATCCAAAACCGATGACAAAACTTTTTGCCCATGCCAAACCAAACACGACATGCACCAATGCCATCAGCACCGCGCCTGTGACTGCCATTTGCAAACCGCCCATGACAAAAATCAACTGCCGCAACGCCCACAGCCGCGACGGTTGCAGCTCAAGCCCAATCAAAAACAGCAGCAACACCACACCAAATTCAGAAAAATGCAGCAAATGGTTGGGGTTGTTCACCACATGCAGCCCACTAGGTCCAAGCAATAAACCTGTCAGCAGGTAGCCCAACACCGTGGCGATGCCAAAGCGTTTGCCAAGCGGCACCAAAATCAGTGTCGCGCCCAACAAAATACAGACTTCTAACAACAGGCTATTTGTGGTAGCGGCGGCAAACATCGGCGTTATTCCTGATTATACAAAATAATTGAATCTTTAAAGCTTAACAAATACCCGCCACACGCCGTTGTCGGCAATCGGATTTTGGTAGGCGTCATTGCGTTTTTTGCGCGGTGTTTGGCGGCTATCGAGCAATTTCATATCAGGCAAGGCATGAATGATAAGCCCCGTGCGATAAAAGCGTATGCGCTCAGGCTCAAGCAATTCGCCTTTGGCATTTTTGCAAAACACATACGCGCGCAAATCAATGAATTCTCGGTGCGCCACCAGTCGCGCATCGGCGGATTTTGCCAGCGCGTGCGTCATGCGCTCCACTTGTGCCTCATCAAACGCGCCGCATTTATCCACCAACGCACCTACCGCGCCGAAGTTTTTGGATTCTTTGGCACGGGTTTTGGTCAGATGCAGCTTGGCAACGTGATAAATAAACTGCGGAATCTCAAGGCTGGCTGGCAGTGGTAGATAGTCGGGCGGCAACCCTGCCGAGGGGTAAAACTGCTTAGCGCGCGCAAGTAGCGGCTGCCAGTCGTGCTGATAGGCTTGCACGCTTGCCAAATTGCCTGCATAAATCGGTAAATCTTGGATTTGCGTGAGCGTGGGTGGTGGAAAAAAATCCGCGCGAAACTGCGCGATATCGGCTTGTAAGGTCGAAAGCAATGCCTTGACGTGTTTTTTTTGTGTTTTGGCATCCAGCGTGCTTGCCTGTGATGGGTCAAGCTCAAGCTGATTATACTGCTCAAGGCTTAACTGATGAAAATCAGGCACAACAAACGGGGCAGAACGGTGTGACATACGGGCTCTTTTTTTATTACTATAAATTGGATAACAATCAATCGGCTGTTTGCCATTGTCACACATTTTTGCATGGCTGCAAACGATTATCTTAAGGTGATGCGCTTGCTCACAAGCCATGATAGCAACACAAACAGGCTTATGGTATAGTGACATTTTGACCAAAATCCTAAGCCATATCATCGCCCGATGTCTGAATCTGCCACCACCCCAGCCACTGCGTCTGCACCGCCCGATACGTCCGCGCCTGTCAGCGTGGGCTTTACGCGTCAGCCGCCCACACTTGCCGAGTTGTCAGCGCGGCGGTTACGGCTGTTTCGCCAGCAGGAAAATGCCGTTGGCGCGTTTTATCAGCAGCTAAGCCAGCGTTATGCTGCCAACAGTGCCAATTCTGAGCCGCTGTTTTATGTCACCGCGCACTGTGCACAGTTTGCTGAGTGGGGCAAATTCCAGACTTTGCGCCACCTTGATGTACGCGGTATTGCCGACACTGACGCGCTACAAACCTTGTTTGATCATCTGCACATTGTTGATGATTTGTTGCTTCAAGTCGTGCGCCGCTTACCGCCACAGCGTCCGTTGGGTTGGCAAATCACCAGTCACGCGCCAAACGCGCTCAATGTGCCGACATCTGCGCCCGTGCGCCAATTACCACGTCGCGGCATCGAGCAAAGCGCCGCCGCTACGGTGCTGCAATTTTTGGGCGTGGCGTGTTTTAGCCAAGACAAAACCTATTTTATTGGGCATGTGGCAGGCTATTTGTTTTGCTGCTATTATTTTGCCCATTTGGGCGTGCACTATGCCGCAACAGCGCTCAAAGAACCGATTGCCAACGATTACCCATACCAGTGGGTTGAAGTTGCTGAGTTGGTACGACTGTTGCAAGCGTTTGACCCGTTGCTTAAAGCTCAGGTCTATCAACTGGCGGTGTATTGCGCACAAATCAGCGAATACGCGCTCAGCAAGCAAATTGAAAAACTGCTGATCGGTGAGGTCAATAGCTTTGATAAGTTGCCGCTGCGTCACGCGCTTGCCGAGCAGGTACAATATGACCAAACGCTGATTGAGCCATTATTTACGCCACTAAAAAGTATGCGCTAGCGACTTGACGGGTCAAATGGTGGCAAGTAATCGCAAATAATTTTAAAGATATATCAAGCTAATTTAAACTTATAAGCCAAGACCATGCCTGCCTATCAATACAAAGCCATGGACACCAGCGGACGCGCGCGCCAAGGTATTTTAGAGGCCGACTCACCGCGCCAAATCCGCCAACAGCTACGCGAGCAAAATCTGTTGCCCGTTGAGGTCAATGCCGTGCAACAAACCTCCAGCACGCGCCGCAGCGTCTGGCAAAAAGGCTTGAGCGCGTATGATTTGGCCTTGATGACGCGCCAGTTATCGGTGCTATTGGCGGCGGCAATGCCAATCGAGCAAGCACTACAAGCCGTTGCCAAGCAAAGCGAAAAAGCCCATGTCAAGGCACTGCTGCACGCCGTACGCGCCAAAGTGCTTGAGGGCTTTAGCCTTGCCACCGCGCTGCAAGAATCGGGCAGTTTTCCGCCGATTTATATCGCCACGATTGCTGCAGGCGAGCGTTCGGGGCATTTGGATTTGATTTTGGCACAGTTGGCAGACTACACCGAAAACCGCTTTGCCATGCAAAAAAAAATCCAAGGCGCATTGGTATACCCTGTCATTTTGTTGGTCATGGCATTTGCTGTGGTGATTGGGCTGATGACGTTTGTTGTGCCAAAAATCGTCAAGGTGTTTGAGCAATCCGAGCAAGCGTTGCCGTGGATTACGCAGGCGGTGTTGGCAGTATCGCACGTCATCACCACAGGTTGGTGGTGGCTGTTGGCGTTGGTCATGGGTGTGGCAATCATCGTGATAAAATTTGTCCGCTCACCGCTTGGGCGTGCGCGTGTGGATGCCTTGACATTGCGTTTACCGATTTTTGGCAAATTAAGCCGTAGCCTCAATGCGGCCCGTTTTGCCAGTACGCTGTCGATTTTGGTGCGTTCAGGCGTGCCACTGGTCGAGGCGTTGGCGATTGGCGGTGCGGTCACCACCAATGTGCACATCAAGCGCAGCATTGAACAAGCCACCATCAAGGTTACCGAGGGTGCAAGCCTGTCAAGTCAGCTTGAGCGCAGCAATTTTTTTCCGCCGATGATGGTGCAGATGATTAAAAGTGGCGAGCAATCAGGCGAGCTTGACAACATGTTGGCACGCGCGGCAGACATGCAGCAAAATGAAGCCACCACGATGATTAGCACGCTGTTATCCTTGCTTGAGCCGTTGATGCTGGTGTTGATGGGCGTGATCGTGATGACGATTGTAATGGCGGTGATGTTGCCGATTGTCAATATGAATGATTTGGCAAATTAAACAGGGCGCAGGTCTGACAGGTTTAAAAAAACTTTGCGACAAGCTTACCCAAATCTAATTTTTTGCAGTTTGGCGTTAATTTGCCACCAATGCGTCAAATATTGCGACTATAATGCAGATTTTATCCGTTTTACCAAACTACTTATCGTTGGTTTTTATGAATAACACGTTGAACACATCAGCCGCTCACCCCACGCTTTATCCAGCCCAGTTGCATCGCCAAGCAGGTTTTACCTTGATAGAGGTGATGGTGGTCATCGTGATTTTGGCAATTTTGGCAGGCTTGGTGGTGCCCAAAGTGGCAGGACAAAGCGACAAAGCGCGCGTCAAAACCACTGAGACCGCACTAGCCACCACGTCAAACGCGATTGACATGTTTAAAGTCGATAACGGACGCTATCCGACCACCCAAGAGGGCTTAGCCGCGCTGTTCACACCGCCGCAAAACGCCAAAAACTGGCCAGAAGGTGGCTACATCAAAGGCGGTATGCCAAAAGACGGTTGGGAAAATGACTTACAATACGTGCAACCTGGCAGTGAAGGCCGTGCGTATGATTTGTTTTCGTTGGGTGCAGATGGGCAAGAAGGCGGCGAAGGGCTAGACGCGGACATCATGGCAAAACAATAAGCCATCAACAGGCAGGGCAGTAAAATAAGCAAGGTTGGATTAAATTGGTCACAAATAATATTCGATGGGCGCTAAAATTGCTGTTGGTAAGCGGTTGGTTGGGGCTTGCCATGCCTACTCAAGCCATCAGCCTAAGCGATGCCTTTGGCGATAGTGGCGCAAATGTAGGTACGATTAACCCTGCCAATGAGATCAGCGGTGTGCGCGTTGAGGGTGCAAAACCGCTGCCTGTGACACAAGCGTTTAATGTGACGATCAGCCAGCAAGACGCGCGTTTGACCATGCAAGCGCAGGTGCAAGATGGCTATTACGTCTATCGTGATAAGTTTAAATTGACCTTGCCCAACGGCGTAACCGCCACGCCGTTGACCTTTGGTGCAAAGCCAAGTTTTGTGGATGACCCCGATTTTGGGCGCGTGGCGGTGTTTGACCATGATGTCAGCGCGACCACAAGCTTAAAACTTGCCAAAAATTCAGCCAACCTCGCCAATGACAAAACTGTCACCTTAAAATGGCAAGGCTGCGCCAAGGCAGGTTTGTGTTATCCGCCGCAAACCGTGACCTTAACACTGGCAGATGTGCCACAACTTAGCCAGCCAAAAACCGAAACCGCCGAACAGCCTACAAAATCCGCTAGCGAACGTGTAGCGGCTGTCAACCCAGCCACCAATACCACAAATCCCAACGCGTCCACAAAATCAGCGATTTTACCAACGCAAGCTGCGTCTGTGCCTGCTCTTAGCGCGTCTACTACTGCGGCAAATATTGCCGATCGCGCGGCAAGTGCCACAGCAGATAGCAGTCAAAATGAATATCTAGCTGCCAGCGCCTCTGTGACGGCAAGCGCAAGTAACGCAGATGTGCCCATACTTGCATCCTCCAGTACTGTTGGTGCCATTATCAGCACCACGCCGTCACCCACCACCACCCAGACCACTTTACCAATCGATCGCCAAGCCAATGATCCGTTTGGACTCAATCAACATGCGGCGCTAGCGTTGCTGCTGTTGTTTTTGGCAGGGCTTGGGCTAGCATTTACGCCGTGCGTGTTGCCAATGTTGCCGATTGTCGCCAACATCGTCGCGCAAACCGCCAGTCGCAGCGATGGCAACAAAACCTCACGGCGGCGCGGTTTGGTTTTGACAGGTAGCTATGCCATCGGTGTGGCAAGCAGCTATGGTGTGTTGGGGGCATTGGTGGCGGTATTTGGGCAGTCACTTGGACTGGTCAATCGCTTGCAGCAGCCACCCGTGTTATTGGCGTTTGCTGCGCTGTTTGTCGTGTTGGCGTTGTATATGCTCGACAGATTACCGCTGCGGTTGCCTGCACCCATTGCGGCGCGTGTGCACAGGCTTGGGCAAGTTGGGCAAGCGCGTTTGGGCAGTGTGGGTGGTAGCTTATTGGCAGGGTTTTTCTCGGCGCTGGTCATGTCACCGTGTGTGTCTGCACCATTGGCAGGTGCGCTAGCAGGCGTGGCAGCAACGGGCAATGCGTGGCTCGGGTTTGGTGCATTATTCATGCTCGGGCTTGGGCTGTCCACGCCGTTGGTATTGCTGGCTGCGACACAAGGCACACTCATGCAGCGGTTGCCCAAGGCAGGCGCTTGGATGAATTGGGTCAAGGCAGGGTTTGCTTGGCTGCTGTTGGCAGTGGCATTGTTGCTGATTGAGCGTATCTGGCAGTCAAGCCTTGTGTTGCTCTTGTGGGCAGGTTGGTGGGCGGTGTTGGCATTGGGGACGTGGCAAATGCCCAACCAATTGCCAAATTCATCTGACCAGTTTGTTACCAACCACCTAAGCCGCCAATTGCTGTGGCGCGCGCCTGCGGTGCTAATGTTGGCATGGGTCGGGTGCTTGGTGGCAGGATTTGCCTCAGGCAGCCACAACAGCTTGCAACCACTTGATAAATTGACCGCACAAGCTGCTAGTCAGCCCACCAGTATGACCTCAGCAACTACACCTGCACCGATCACCATCACCGATGTCAATGCATTGCCTGCCTTGTTGGCGCAGCATCCGCGCGTGTTGGTCGAAGTCACCGCCGATTGGTGTTTGGAGTGCCGTTTGACGGAGCGCGACTTGTTTGCCGTGCCACCTGCTGAATTGGCTAATTGGCAGCGCGTACGGCTGGATGTCACTGCCGACACACCTGCTAGCCGTGCAGTATATCAAACGTTGGATATTTTTGCCCCACCTGTGTTGTTGTACTACCAAGAGGGCAGGTTACAGCTTAAACAGCAAGGCGCGGTATCGCGCAATCAGTTTGAGCAAACACTGGCGCGGCTACGTTAGCACCCAGCCAGTATTTAAAAAATCCAATCAAATCGGCAGATTACCATCTTTAAAATGGCTGTAATCGTCGCGCGGTAAATTTGTGCAACACGCTTGTCTAGCGTAGCACAATGTGTCATCATATACCCATTTATCCTAGCGTTTTTTTATCGACAAAGGCGAGCGCCCTGCTAAGCCTTAGGAATCGTCATGTCATCATTACCGCGATTATTCTCCTTGAGCGTGTTGGCATTGGCTATTTTGACCAATCCTGCACACGCCGCCAAAAGTAAGACCGCATCCAAGTCAGCGACCAGCAAAACCACCAAAAAGTCCACCGCCAAATCTCGTCGTCAGCCAACCACACGCAGCCAAACCTCTGCCGCAGCTGCCGCCAAAGACACGAATGCCGCTGCTGCCAATGCCGCTATCCCAAATGCTGCCAGTGACCAATCGCTTGCGCTGATTCAACGCTGTAGCAAGGAGTTTGACAACGCGGTGCGTTTGGCCTGTTATGATCGTGTGTCGGCGAACGCGGCGGCAGGCAATAGCGTATCGGCAAACGATGACACCAAAACGCCGCTGGATTTGGGCAAAACGTTGGCAGCAAGTTTGAGCGCGCGCCGCGCCGTGCCCGTGTTGGTGGATACCAATGCCGACGAGCTGACCAAGCAAAATGATAACGTTGGCGCTATTGAGGTCAAAGGCGTTAAGCCATCACAAGGTGACAAGCCAGCCACCCCCGTCAAAGTCACCAGTACTGACCCCGATGCCGCTCAACAAGTGCTTGATGAGGCAGGCATTACCGCCACCGATGTTGAGCGCTACACGCCGCTTAGCGTGTTGTATGACTTGGACAAAAATGATCCGCGCGGTATTTTTACCATTCGCCCCCACAAGCCCATGCACGTGTTGCCGCTATGGTATAGCGTCAGCCCGAACCGTGATCCGCACTCACCGCGCCTAGAGACACCCGAGGATTACCCCGACTATCAACACCTTGATAGCAAGGTACAAATCTCTTTAAAAACCAAAATGATGGAAGATTTGTTTGGCACGAGTGCGGACTTGTGGCTGGGCTATACACAAAAATTCTATTGGCAGATTTATAATTCCAAAGATTCGCGGCCGTTTAAATCATCGGATTATGAGCCAGAAGTGTTTGTCACCCAACCTGTGTTGGCGGATTTACCACTTGGTGGACGTTTGCGTATGGTGGGTGGCGGCTTTGTGCACCATTCAAACGGTGAATCTGAACCGCTGTCACGCTCGTGGAACCGCATTTATCTGATGGGCGGTGCAGAGTGGGGTAAGCTATCGGTGATTCCGCGCATTTGGGCGATTTTGCCAGACTTTGACAAAGACCATATCGACAACAAAGACATCGGCGATTATATGGGCTATGGCGATATCCGCTGGCAATACGCGCTTAGCAACCAACAAAGCCTTGGCGGCTTGGTGCGCTACAACCCTGCTGAGAACAAAGGCGCGGTACAGCTTGATTATGCCTATCCGCTACGCGGTGGTGTCAAGGCGTATGTCCAGCTTTTTCACGGTTATGGCGAGCGGATTTTGGACTATAACCACAAAGATACCAACATCGGCGTGGGCTTTATGTTCAACGATTTTCCGGGGATTTAACCCATGCTGGCAGGCAGCGCAAATCCCTACCTCAGCCAGCCGCCTGCTTGGTGGCAGTTACCGTTCGCGCCTGCGCTGGTGTGGCATGGCAGGTTTGGACACTGCCAGCTTTGCCGCTTGTATCCTTGTGTCACAAACACCGCTCACCAACTGGCGCGCACCAATCGGCATTGGTTGAACCGTTTGGGCTTTTTGTGCGCCTCTTGCCATGCCAGCATGGCTTGGCAAAAGGCGACCTTTCGGCTCAATCTTAGCAATGGCGATACACTGGCAGGTGTCGCCAGTACCGCGTATGCCTATCCGTATGAGCGCGTGATGACGCGCTACAAAAACCAACACAACCTAACCCAGCTGCTGCTGCTGGTGCACGCGGTGCGTCAGCTTGAGCCGCCACCAAAGTGCCATGCCGCAAGCAGCGTCATTATGCCTGTGCCAACGACCACAGACCGCCTGCGCGAACGCGGATTTGACGCGCTGGGCTGGTTGGCAAGGTATTTGAGTTTTCACTGGCAAATACCGTTGTTTACGGGGCTTGCCCGTCATGAACGCCAACGTCAGCAAGGCTTGAGCCGCGAGCAACGTTTAGACAACGTCAAGCAAGCGTTTTATCTAATGGCGCGTCCGTCAGCGCGGCATGTGATTTTATTCGATGATGTGGTGACGACGGGGGCAACCTTACAAGCCATCATCGAGGACAACCGCTTACACGATGGCAACTATCAGCTGCATGCGCGCGGAATCCTACACGGCGCTTAGGCGTTTGGTGGCTGGCAAAAACTGGCATTTGACCAGTTGAATATCCCCCGCCAACAACACCCCAATCACCGCATCCACGCTTTTTGTAGGGGTGACGCGCCAATCACCCAAAACCAAACGCCGCTTGCCAGCGGGCAGTACATGTTCGGCAGGGCGGTGGGTATGCCCGTGTAGTAAGCGGTCAGCAGATTGCAACGCGCGCTGCACCGCATCGCGATTGACATCCATGATGTGTTGTGCGGTTTGGGTTTTGACGTGGTTAGCCTGTTGGCTTGAGGCGCGTAAACGCGTGGCAAGGCGTTGGCGTTGGGATTTGGGCAAGGCGAGCAAGGCGCGTTTGGTGAATGGATTTTGTATGACCGCACGAAAACGCTGATAGCGTGTGTCATCGGTACACAGCGCGTCCCCGTGTTCGACACGCACACGCTGTTTGCCGACCTGCCAATGATACGGCTCAGCCAGTAGCTGGCCGCCAAACGCGGCGCAAAACCCTTGCCCCAGCAAAAAATCGCGATTGCCGCGCAGCACCAACACCGCACAGCCGCGCTGATTGAGCCGCCGAAGCCGCGCCAACATCGGGGCAAGCCATGCCGCGGTGGTGGGCGTACTGAGCAAATCATCGCCAAGCCACGCGGCAAACCAATCCCCCAAAATCCACAACTGGGCAAGATTTGGCAGGGTCAGCGCGTCATCTAGCAACGCCAAAAAAGCCTGCATCAGCGCAGGCTCATCGGGTGATAAATGGATATCACTGACCAACAGTGCCGTGATGGCATCCGCTTGTGTGCGTTGCAGCGACGTCCATACAGGCAGAGTGTTTGACATCACAACCCGTGGGGGATTATTTTTCAATCACACGCGCATGGGTGATGACAATCGGGGTTTTGGGCACATCGCCATGAAAACCGACTTTACCCGTGGGCACGCCTTTGATTTTATTGACCACATCCATGCCTTCAGTGACTTTACCAAATACGGCATAGCCCCAGCCTTGTGGCGTTTTGCTGGTATAGTTCAAAAAGCCGTTGTCTTTGACATTGATAAAAAATTGACTGGTGGCAGAATTTGGGTCACTGGTGCGCGCCATCGCCACCGTACCGATGTCATTGGTCAAACCGTTGTCGGCCTCATTGGCAATCGGTGCGTTGGTTGGTTTTTCGCGCATGTTAGCATCCATGCCGCCGCCTTGAATCATAAAGCCATCAATCACGCGGTGAAAAATCGTTCCGTCATAATGCCCAGATTTGACGTAGTTCAAGAAGTTTTCTACCGTTTTGGGCGCTTTTTCTTGGTTAAGTTCAATGACAATATTGCCTGCGGTGGTTTCAAGCTCAACGTATGGCATATCCATAAATTTCCTCATGCTTGTAAACAAAAATTTAGCGCGCCTAGTCTAGCCAATTTGCTGCCAAAAGTCACCTGTGCGATCGTCATGACTGTGTAAACATGTTGGGTTTTAATCAGCCAATCAGCCAAATCGCCTAGCAATTTACACCATACCTTACAACAGCCGTCAAACAATGGCTATGCTGCCAACCTTTGCTAAACCTTGCCAAAAGCTGTTAAAATAAGGCAATTTTCACACAATTTTTTATCCTCCTACCACCGTATTAGTTTTGGATTGTTGCTATGTCAAAATCGTCACCAAGCGCGCCTGCTGATTTGCCCGAAAAAAATGATTTTATCCGTGCCATTGTGCGCGAGGACGTGGCGCAGGGACGCTATGACGAAATCGTCACGCGCTTTCCACCAGAGCCCAATGGCTATTTGCATTTGGGGCATGTCAAGTCAATTTGCCTCAATTTTGGCTTGGCCGATGAGTTTGCAGGCGTGTGCCACTTGCGCTTTGATGACACCAACCCTGAGGCCGAAGAGCAAGAATTTGTGGATAACATCAAACAAGATGTCGAGTGGTTGGGCTTTCGTTGGGCAGGTGCGCCGCGTTACGCCTCAAGCTATTTTGAGCAGTTATACCGCTGGGCGGTGCAGCTGATTGAACAAGGCGATGCGTATGTGGACTTACAAACGCCTGAGCAAATTCGCATCAATCGTGGCAGTTTTGGGCAAGCAGGTGTGGATTCGCCCTATCGCAATGCCAGCATTGAGGAGAACTTGGCGCGTTTTGAGGCCATGAAAGCAGGTAAGTTTGCCAACGGTGCGGCGGTGTTACGGGCCAAAATCGACATGGCAAGCCCAAATATGAACCTGCGTGATCCTGTCTTATACCGCGTGCTGCACCGCGAACACCACCAAACAGGCGCTGCGTGGTGTATTTATCCGATGTATGATTACGCCCATCCGCTATCAGATGCGATTGAAGGCGTGACCCATTCGGTGTGTACGCTGGAATTTGAAGACCATCGCCCGTTTTATGATTGGGTGGTTGATAAAATCGGTTTTGCCAAACCACCGCACCAATATGAATTTGCGCGTCTCAACGTCAGCCACGTGCTAACCAGTAAACGCAAGCTCAAGCGTTTGGTGGCAGATGGCTTGGTCAGCGGTTGGGATGACCCACGTATGCCAACCGTGGCAGGTATGCGTCGCCGTGGCTATACGCCTGAAGGCTTGCGCGATTTTTGTGACCGCGTGGGGGTCAGCAAAGCCGATGGCGTGGTGGATTTTGGGCTGCTGGAGTTTAGCCAACGCCAATCGCTTGAGGATACCGCCGCGCGCGCCATGGCTGTACTAAATCCGCTCAAAGTGACCATCACCAACTTTGATGAAGCCGTTGCCGATGTCATGACGCTAAAAAAACCCAGCGTACAGGCGCGCCTTGCTGGTGATGTGTTGTGGCTGACCCAGCCCAAGCACCCAAATGCCGATGTCAATGCCGCCTTGGGCAACCGCGACATTCCATTTACCCGTCAAATTGTCATCGACCGCGCGGACTATGAAGTCACCCCACCTGAAGGCTACAAACGTCTATCGCCTGATAACCGCGAAATCCGCCTGCGCAACAGCTACATCCTTCACATTGATGAACATCGCACCGATGACGCAGGCAACGTTGTCGAGCTGTTGGCGACCATCGACCCCAAAACACTGGGCAATAACCCTGAAGGGCGTAAGGTCAAAGGCGTGATTCATTGGGTATCGGCGACGCATGGCGTGCCTGCCGAGGTACGCTTGTATGACCAACTATTCACCCAAGAAGACCCTGCCAAAATCGATATCGACAATCTGGCGCAACAAATCAACCCCGAATCCTTGCGCGTGGTGCATGCGTTGGTTGAGCCTGCGCTGGCAAATAGCGCGGCAGGTACGCGCTGGCAATTTGAGCGCGAAGGCTATTTTGTCGCCGACAGCCATGACCACAGCACCGAACACCCCGTGTTCAACCGCATCGTCACGCTAAGGGATGGCTATAAATAACCTGTTGCCAGCGTATTTGGGATAAAAGATATCTTAAACAATTGTATCAATTGGTCATTTTTTTGTAGAACTTGGGCAAAAACGGTCTGTTTGCCCATTTTAATGCGTGGCATTGTGCTAAAATTTGTTGTGTTAAAATTGGTAACAAAACGTTGGCTTTGGTAAATTTTGCTCAGTTTATAAACGATGGGTAAAATATCGTGGTGTTGTGACAAATTTGTCAAATAAAACGCAAAAATGTCGCGTTGGCAAACCCACCGCCCATCTAAGGCATCAACGTGGGGCATAAATTCATCAAATTTCCTTAAAGATGGCGATCCGCTTTGCTGGAGAATGGTGTTAGTATTTAGGGGAATCTCATGCGTTTGCAATTAACCTTGCAGACATAGATTGAAACATCAAAAAACGTGGTAGCAGCTATGAAAACAATCTTGAATCGACTGATGGCAGGCGCGTTGTTGGCAGCGTTGTCAATCTCAGCGCAGGCAGATTTGGTGATTCATTCAGGTGGACAAACAAGCTCAACTGGGCAAGGACGCGTGACATGGGGCGGCGAAAATAGCTTGAATAAAGCCCGCGCTATCATGTACAGCCAGCCAGCCTACAATACCACCTATAACAGCGGCTACAACAACAGCTACAGTGCGCCAAGCAGTAGTTACAGCGGCTGGAGTGAAGAGGACAATTTTAGCCCAAGCTGGCAAGCTGGCAGCACACGCGCAACGGGCAACTACTACGCCGCGTCCAAAGGTGCGTTGGTCATGGATGCCCTAAGTGGCCAGATTTTGTACGAAAAAAACGCTGACATTGCGCGCCCCATTGCGTCTATTAGCAAGCTTATGACCGCAATTTTGGTGGCAGAGTCGGGCGCGGATATGAATGAAATGCTGACCGTGGATTCACTGGATTTTAAAACCCCAAAAAAATCGGGCAGTGACCGCCTAAAAGTTGGCGACCAGCTTAACCGCGCCGAAATGCTGCTGATGATGCTGATGAAGTCCGAAAACCCTGCTGCCAAAGCCTTAGCGCGTACCGACCCCATGGGCTATGACGCATTTATCGCGCGTATGAATGCCAAAGCGCGTGAACTTGGCATGACCCAAACGGAATTTTATGACCCATCGGGGCTTGATTCACGCAATGTCGCCTCACCGCGTGATTTGGCGCAGTTGGTGCGCTATGCGTATCAGCATAATCTTGTGCGCAGCTTTAGCACCACCCCCAACCGTGATTTTTACGTCAATAATCTAAGCTCAGGCTTTCGCAGCATCTCAGCACGCAGTACCAATTACATGGTGCGCGATGGTTTGTACAGTCTAGGCTTGTCAAAAACGGGCTATATTCGCGAAGCAGGCAACTGCGTGGTATTTGAAACCAACGTTGGCAGTCGCCCAACGATTGTGGTCTTGCTTGGCGCGACAGATTCTAAAATGCGTTGGAATGATGCCGAAAACATCATCGCAAATTTAAGTATGCGTAAATACACATGATAGCCATTTAATAAAATAATCAGCAAGGTATTACCCCCAATACCTTGCTTTTTTTACTCACTATCAAAATCTATCCAGCAAAAACTACTGCGCGTGCTGCATGCAGGTGGTGGCAAATGGCACAGCTTGTAAGCGACCATCCTCGATATCCGATCCACACACCACGCACACACCGTATTGGCCATTATCCAAACGGCGCAAGGCTTGATTGACCAGCTCCAAATTATCCTGTGCCTCAACCAGCAAGTTTTTACGCATGTCGTTTTGCTCAGCAACGACGGCTTGGTCTTCCCAATCTTGTATCATGTCATCGGCAGGGTGGCGGATATCGTGCTCGATTTTGTCGATACGGGTTTCATATTCGTCTTTGAGCGCGTGGAGACGTTCAGCGGCGGCTTGATGATCCATGGCTATTTCCTTAAGTTTAACTAAAAAAATACCTAAAAAATTGACCAAATAATAGGTCAGCATTGATGGCTATTATTTGCCAAAATGGGCGTAATAGCAAGCCCAACCAAGCAATGCCACGCATCTGGGCTTTTTGACTGGCAAATCTGCGCCTAAATCTGCTAAACTGGGTACGATTTGCGCAGGTGTCAATCTGCTATCGGCAGGTTATCTGCGCCTCTATATGGATTGCAATTTTTTAGAATTTATAAACTTTTTACGTGGTTTTTAATAACCTGCTTTTGCTAAGGTGTGCTATGCAATTTAATCGCTTACAAGATTTTGATTTAGCTGGTAAAACGGTCTTAATTCGCCAAGATCTAAACGTGCCTGTCAAAGACGGCAAGGTCACCAATGACGCGCGTATTCAAGCCAGTTTGCCAACCATCCGCCAAGCCCTACAGCAAGGCGCGGCGGTGATTGTCTGCTCACACCTTGGGCGACCCGACCCTGCCAACATTGATGCCAAATACTCCTTGCAGCCTGTTGCCGATTACCTCACCCAAGCCTTGGGGCAACAGGTGCGTTTGGTCAGCGATTATTTGCAAAACGGTGTGGACGTACAGGCAGGCGATGTGGTACTGCTTGAAAACGTGCGTTTTAATGCAGGCGAAAAGAAAAACGATGCCGATCTTGCCAAGCAATACGCTAACTTGTGTGATGTGTTTGTCATGGATGCGTTTGGCACCGCACACCGCGCCGAAAGCTCAACCGAAGGCGTGATTCACCAAGCCAACGCCGCGTGCGCAGGGCCGTTGTTGGCAGCCGAGCTTGATGCGTTGGGCAAGGCCTTGCACAACCCTGCCAAACCCATGCTGGCGATTGTTGGCGGCTCAAAGGTTTCAACCAAATTGGATGTTTTGACCTCGTTGGCTGATATCTGCGACCAAATCATCGTCGGTGGTGGTATTGCCAACACATTTTTGGCAGCGCAAGGCGTGGACGTTGGCGCGTCATTGTATGAAGCGGATATGGTGGACACCGCGCGCGCCATCATGCAAAAAACCGATGTACTGTTGCCAAAAACGGTGGTGGTGGCTGACAAATCGGCGATTAATTTTGATGACTTTGTTGGCTCATTGGCACAAGCGCAAGCGGTCACCAAGTCCGTTGCTGATATTGGCGCAGATGACATGATTTTAGACATTTCTGCCGACAGCGCAGCGCAGATGGCACAAGCCATTCACACTGCCAAAACCATTTTGTGGAATGGTCCTGTGGGTGTCTTTGAGGACGACAAATTTGCCCAAGGCACGCAGATTATCGCGCAAGCCGTGGCAGATAGCACAGGCTTTAGCATCGCAGGTGGTGGTGATACACTGGCCGCGATTGACAAATTCAACGTTGCTGACGGCATTAGCTACACCTCAACAGGTGGCGGCGCGTTTTTAGAATTTGTTGAAGGCAAAACCTTGCCAGCCGTGCACGCCTTGAGCCAGCGTTATCAAGGGGCAGCGCAGGGCTAATCCACCACACGCCTTGCCTTTGTCAATGTTACACGCTACCGCAGCTTTGCTAAGCTAAATAGCCGATTGGTAATAAAATGTAGTTTAGTCGGTTTTAATATTGTTTAAGTGCATGGCTTAATTTAGACTAGCGTTCACTTTTAAGGTTAAAACCTTGCAATACGACACAAGACAAGTTTTGCGCTTTTCGGGTATCAAGAAAAGCGCGGCGTGAATAAAGGATATTTGCCATGAAAAAAGTTTTGATGGGTGTCATGTGTGCAGCGGTATTGGCGAGCAGTGCGTGCAGCGAGCGCACCGAGCAAGCCGCGGCGAATGGTAACCCACAGATGGCGGCGGATTCGGCAGGTCAAGACATCAAACAAAACACCGCCGAGTCGGCTGCGATGGTAGAACAAGCAGGGCAAAACGTGGCAGAGGCCGCACAAACAGGTGCGATGGTGGCAACCGGCGCAGCGATGAATGCTGGCGAGGCAATCGCCAGTGTCTCAACTGCCGCCACAGCAGCAACCGCCGACGCTGTTGCAACAGGCGCGCAAAATGTCGCGCAAGGTGCTGAAAATGTGGCGGATAAAGCCGCTGCCGCGCACAGTGGGGTCACTGATCCCAACCAAAATCCAAACTTAGTACCAGAAAAACAAAACTACTAATCAGGCGTTTTGGTCAGCGCCTAGTGACGGCTAAACGCCCAAGCCTGTGTGGGTTTGGGTTTTTATCTAACCAGTTGTGTCAAGTTTTGCCACCCATGCATGGTCTGTCACAGGTTTGGCATGGTTTTTGCTGGCAGATTTTGCTATACTGACAGTCACGCTAATTTAAGACAAATAACACGCAACCTTAAAATCGTTAAAGAGAATTTTATATGGCTTTAATCTCCTTGCGCCAGCTACTTGACCATGCCGCTGAACACAACTACGGTGTGCCTGCGTTTAACGTCAATAACCTAGAACAAATGCGCGCCATTATGATGGCAGCCGATGAAACCAATTCACCCGTGATTGTACAAGCCAGTGCAGGCGCGCGCAAATACGCAGGCGCGCCGTTTTTGCGCCATTTGATTTTGTCAGCGATTGAAGAGTGGCCGCATATCCCGGTGGTCATGCACCAAGACCACGGCACCAGTCCTGCCGTGTGCCAGCGTTCAATTCAGCTGGGTTTTTCATCGGTGATGATGGATGGCTCGCTCAAAGAAGACGGCAAAACGCCTGCGGATTATGACTATAACGTTGCCGTCACGCGTGAAGTGGTCAAAATGGCGCACGCGTGTGGCGTATCGGTTGAAGGTGAAATTGGCGTATTGGGCAGCCTTGAGACGGGCATGGCAGGTGAAGAAGACGGCGTGGGTGCTGAAGGACAGCTTGATCATTCACAGCTTTTGACCAGCGCGGATGAAGCTGAGCAGTTTGTCAATGACACCCACGTGGACGCGTTAGCCATCGCGGTGGGCACAAGCCACGGCGCGTACAAGTTCACTCGTCCGCCAACCGATGATATTTTGTCCATTGCGCGTATCAAAGAAATCCACGCGCGTATCCCCAATACCCATTTGGTCATGCACGGCTCATCAAGCGTACCGCAAGAGTGGCTTCAAGTCATCAACGAATACGGTGGCAACATCGGTGAGACCTATGGCGTTCCTGTTGAGCAAATCGTAGAAGCCATCAAGCATGGGGTGCGTAAGGTCAATATCGACACGGATTTGCGCCTTGCTTCAACGGGTGCTATTCGCCGTTATTTGGCACAAAATCCTGCCGAGTTTGATCCGCGCAAATACCTAAAAGAAACCATCAATGCGATGAAAGATATCTGTGTGGCGCGTTATACCGCATTTGGCACAGCAGGTCATGCCGATAAAATCCGCCCAATCAGCCTAGAAAAAATGGTTGATTACTACAAATAAGTGTTAGAAAAATTTAACCAAAGGCTAAGTTTGTCCCAGACAGGCTTAGCCTTTCATATTGCGTTATACAAACAGACAGTAACAGCATGATTGCAATATTACAAGGGCAGGTGTATGACCTGCTTGCGCCCATGGCGGTGATTTTGACCGCCAATGGCGTGGGCTATGAAGTTGAGTTGGCGCTCAATGCGTTTTGTCAATTGCAGCTTAATCAAACGGTGACGCTGTGGACGCATTTGGTGGTGCGTGAAGACGCGCAGCTATTGTATGGGTTTTTAAGCCAAGCTGAGCGGGATTTGTTCCGCGTGTTGCTCAAGGTCAATGGCGTGGGCGCAAAAATGGCACTGGCGATGATGTCCACCTTGAGCTTGGCTGAGCTACACCGCCATATCCAAAACCAAGACGAACACGCGCTGACCAAAATCCCTGGCGTGGGCAAAAAAACCGCCCAACGGCTGATTGTTGAGCTCACTGACAAACTTGCGCATATCGGCACAGGCGCGGTGATGACAGAGCTACCCGTGAGTGCGGCCTTGCCTGTGCAGGGTGTGAGCGAAGCGGTGGTGATTGCTGAGGTTGAGGCGGCGTTGGTGTCACTGGGCTATCGTGACAAAGAGGCGCAAGCAGCGATTAAAGTCGCCCGTGAGCACAGCCATATCAGCGCGGATGATTTGACCACCCAGCATTTGCTAAAACTTGCCTTGCGCGCCTTGGCGGTTTAAGCTGAGTGCGCTTTGAGCAGAACGTTTTCTAAATAGTGAATATTTTGCGCCTGCTCACAAAAGGCGGTGTCTGATAAAATCACATCACGGTGCAACGCGACATTGGTTGTGACACCCGTGATAATGAGCTCATCGAGTGCTTGACGCAGCTTGGCAAGTGCCTGCTTGCGCGTTTGCCCGTGGCAAATCAGCTTGCCAATCAAGGAATCATAAAAGGTTGGAATGGTGTAGCTAGGATAGAGGTGCGAGTCAAAGCGCACACCGCAGCCATTGGGCGCGAAAAAATGCTGCACCGTGCCTGGAGAGGGCAAAAACGTGCGCGGGTCTTCAGCATTGATGCGGCATTCTATCGCGTGCCCACGGACGCCAATCTCATCTTGGTGGTAGGACAGTCCATAGCCCGAGGCGATTTTGAGCTGCTCGACCACGATGTCGATGCCCGTTACCTGCTCAGTGACAGGGTGCTCAACCTGCACACGGGTGTTCATTTCAATAAAGAAAAATTCGCCATCTTCGTACAAAAACTCAAACGTCCCTGCACCCCGATAGCCCATTTGCTCACAGGCGCGCACACACGCGACCAGAATCGGTGCTTTGATATCGTCAGGAATATCGGGCGCAGGCGCTTCTTCAAGTACCTTTTGGTGACGGCGCTGCAAAGAGCAATCGCGGTCATACAGATGAATGGCGTTGCCTTGGCCATCGCCCAATACTTGCACCTCGACATGGCGCGGATTTTTGAGATAGCGCTCCATATACACGCTGTCATCACCAAACCACAGCTCGGCCTCTTGCTTGGCGGCTTGCAGCTGGGGGAGCAGGTGCTCGACGCGCTCGACGACGCGCATGCCGCGTCCACCGCCCCCTGCCGCCGCTTTGATAAGCAGCGGAAAACCAATCGCGCGCGCTTGCGCCTCAGCGTTTGCCAAGGTCACGCCTCCTGCTGAACCTGGCACGGTTGGTACGCCTGCTTTTTTCATCGCGTTGATGGCAGAAATTTTGTCGCCCATCAAGCGAATATGCTCAGCGGCAGGCCCAACAAACGTCAAGCCTGCCTCTTCGATACGCTCGGCAAATTCGGCATTTTCGGACAAAAAACCATACCCCGGATGAATAGCATCCGCGCCTGAGACATCGGCGGCGGTCAAAATCCGCTCAACATTCAAATAACTGTGGACAGGGCTGGGCTCGCCAATACAAATCGCTTCATCAACAAAGCGCAAGTGCATCAAATTGCTATCGGCCGTTGAATACACGCCAACGGTTTGGATACCCAGCTGCTTGCACGCGCGCACGATACGTAGCGCGATTTCTCCGCGGTTGGCGATGAGCAATTTTTTTATCATAATAATCTACATCAATCGTTTTATGACCAGCACCATGCTGGCAAGCCCTAGGCTTGATAGCGCACAATCGGTTGCCCAAACTGCACCACATCACCATTTTGTACCAAAATTTCGGCAATAATTCCACTTTGGGTTGCCTCAAGCGGATTCATGATTTTCATTGCCTCAATGATGCCCAGCGTGTCGCCTGCTTGCACACGTTGCCCCACTTGCACAAATGGTGCGTCATTCGGGCTTGGCGCAACATAAAACACGCCAACCATCGGCGATGGCTCAACCGCGCCTGCAGGCGTTGGTGTTACGGTGGGTATCGGTGCGGACATCGTGCTAGCACCTGCTTGCGGCAAATGGCGCAAAATAGCCACTTTTTTGTCGCCATCTTGCAATTCTAACTGGGCAAGCGCACGCTGCTCCATCAAATCAATCAGCTGTTTGATAAATGCGATGTCCATGTAATAGCCTTGTCTGATTCCGTTTACCGATTTTTGTGCGTTATTGGGTGCGGTGAAGGGCGTAGTTTACCAAGCACCACGCCGCGTGTTGCTTGGTATTGTAACAAGGTTTTTCAAAAAACGGTAGCATTATGCCCATGCCATAGACTGAATTTCAGCATTTGGCTCCTTAGGCAGGCTTAAAAAAACCTTACTGTTAGTGTGGGATAGCCGCGACATTGTTTTGCCAAATGACACATTGCGTGGCGTTTTGGCATAAAAAGTTTTGGTAAAACGGGCAAAAATCTGCTACAATACGCGGTCAAATTTATATCAAATACAGGCGGATGACCGCGTGATTGACCATAATACCTTCTAAATGCTAGGGCTGGGCAGGCAACTGTTCAGCCTTTTGCGGTTTTTGGCTGGTTAAAAATCGCTGTTGGGTGGTTGATAAGGGTAGGATGGCACACGCTGCACGCCGATGGCAAACGAGGTAATCCCATGCTCCGAATCGTAGATGAAGCCTTGACGTTTGATGATGTGCTGCTATTGCCTGCATACTCTGAAGTCTTGCCCAAAATGGTCGATTTAAAAACGCGCTTGACGCGTGATATCACCTTAAATTTGCCGTTGGTGTCAGCGGCAATGGACACGGTGACCGAAGCCAAAATGGCGATTTCGATGGCGCAATTGGGCGGCATTGGTATCATTCACAAAAATATGGACATCAGCCGCCAAGCGCGGCAGGTGCGCCATGTCAAAAAATTTGAAGCAGGCACGGTGGCTGACCCAATCACAGTCACGCCCGATACAACCGTTGGCGAGGTGCTGCGTATCACACGTGAAAACCGCATCAGCGGCGTGCCAGTGGTTGAGGGCAAACAGGTTGTCGGTATCGTGACCCACCGTGATGTGCGGTTTGTCACCGAGCTTGATGTCCCTGTGCGCAGCGTGATGACCCCCAAAGAAAAACTTGTCACGGTCAAAGAAGGCGAGTCGCAAGAGAACATCAAACGCTTGTTGCATGAACATCGTATCGAAAAAGTCATTGTTGTCGATGATGACGGTAAGCTAAAAGGCTTAATCACTGTCAATGACTTTACCAAAGCAGAGAATAACCCAAATGCCGCCAAAGACGCGCAAGGGCGTTTGCGTGTGGGCGCGGCAGTGGGTACAGGTGCAGACACCGAAGCGCGTGTGGAGGCTTTGCTTGCTGCCGATGTGGATGTCATCGTGGTGGATACCGCCCACGGGCATTCAAAAGGCGTGATTGACCGCGTGGCATGGGTCAAACGCAACTACCCACAGGTGCAAGTTATCGGCGGTAATATCGCCACCGCCGATGCGGCATTGGCATTGCGCGATGCAGGCGCAGATGCGGTCAAAGTGGGTATTGGCCCTGGCTCAATTTGTACCACACGCATCATTGCAGGCATTGGCGTGCCGCAGATTTCGGCAATTAGCAATGTGGCAGACGCGCTTAAAGATGAAATTCCGCTGATTGCTGACGGTGGGATTCGCTTTTCGGGCGATATTGCCAAAGCCTTGGCGGCAGGCGCGTCGTCGATTATGATTGGTAGTTTGCTGGCAGGTACTGAAGAAGCGCCCGGTGAGGTGGAGCTGTACCAAGGGCGGTATTACAAAGCCTATCGCGGTATGGGCAGCCTTGGCGCGATGAGCGGACAAAACGGCTCGTCTGATCGTTATTTTCAAGACAGCAAAGATGGTGTGGAAAAATTGGTGCCCGAGGGCATTGAGGGACGCGTCCCTTATAAAGGCCCTGTCACCGCCATTGTCAATCAACTGGCAGGTGGGGTGCGCTCGTCGATGGGCTACACAGGATGCGCGAATATCGAAGCGATGCGCAAACAACCCCAGTTTATCAAAGTCACCTCAGCAGGGATGAAAGAATCGCACGTGCATGACGTGCAGATCACCAAAGAAGCGCCAAATTACCGCATTGATTAATCACGTATGGGTTCAACATAATACATCAGATAAATTCGTGTGGTGACGATGAGTTATTTTGGTACAGATGGTATTCGTGGGCGTTTTGGCGAGCAGCCAATTCACCCGCAATTTTTGATTAAATTGGGTTATGCGGCAGGCAAGGTATTGCTTGCCGAGCAAAACGCACGCCGCGATGGGCAAGTGCCCAACGTGGTGATTGGTAAAGACACGCGGCTGTCAGGTTATGTCATCGAGGCGTGTTTGCAAGCAGGATTTAACGCGGCAGGCGTGGATGTCCACATGTTAGGCGTGATTCCAACGCCTGCGATTGCACACTTGACGCGCAGTTTTCATGCCGATGCTGGCGTGGTCATTTCTGCGTCGCACAACCCGTTTTATGATAATGGCGTGAAGTTTTTTTCACGCGATGGCAAAAAACTGTCTGACGCGACACAAGATGCCATCAATGCGCTGCTAGCGTCGCTTGAGAACCAAGCAATCGGCATTGACAGCCCTGAGGCGCTGGGGCGGCATTATCGGGTTGAGGATGCCAAAGGGCGTTATATCGAGTTTTGCAAAGGCACATTTCCGTATCACCTCAACCTCTCCGCCCTAACCATCGTGCTTGATACCGCAAACGGTGCAGGCTATAGCGTAGCACCGCGTGTGTTGCGCGAGCTTGGCGCGAGCATCATTGGTATGGGTGATGAGCCTGATGGGCTTAACATCAATGCCAAGGTGGGTTCAACCCATCCACAAGCGTTACAACAAGCCGTATTGGCGCACGGTGCGGATTTGGGCATTGCTTTAGATGGTGATGGAGACCGCATCATCATGGTGGATGAACGCGGTCAGGTAGTCGATGGCGACGCGATTTTGTATGTGCTGGCCACCCAAGGCAAACACAAGGCGGTGGGTGTGGTTGGCACGTTGATGAGCAACATGGGCTTGCAGCTGGCACTGACGCAGCAAGGCATTGACTTTGTGCGCGCCAAGGTTGGCGATCGCTATGTCATGCAAGCGCTTGAACAACGCGGTTGGACACTGGGTGGCGAGTCGTCAGGGCATATTTTGACCTTGGATAAAGCCAGTACGGGCGATGCCATCGTGGCGGCATTGCAGGTGTTGGCACTGGTTGTCGAAACGGGCAAATCGTTGAGCCAGTTACTGACAGGCTACACCCAACTGCCGCAAACGTTGGTCAATGTGCGTCTCAATCAACGTCAAGACCCGTTTGCCCACCATGAGCTTGCCGCGCGTTTTGCCGAGGCAGAGCAGAGCTTGATGGGGCGCGGGCGGCTGCTCATTCGCCAGTCGGGCACTGAGCCTGTCATTCGGGTGATGGTCGAAAGCGACGACGAAACCGAGTGCCACACGCTGGCAAATGAATTGGCAGGTGCGATTCGCCAAGCATTGGCATAACTGGCATAATGGGTTTAGACGCTGCCGCGCGAAGCTTGTTGTCTTGGCAAGATTGGGCTAAACTGGTTCGATAGATACAGTGACCAACCAACTTTAGCCCAATTTTAACGATACCTAACCGCAGAGCCCTCACCATGCCAAGCGCACCACACCACACCGAGTTTGATTTTACCAACCAACGCCAATCGTACGAGCAAGGCGAACTGCTAGAAATCACCTTGCCCGATGCGCCCATGCCACTGCTACAAACATGGCTCAAGCAAGCGTTGGCCACCGAGCCGCATGAAGCCTATGCCATGGCATTGGCAACTTGTGGGCGCGACCATCAACCATCGGTGCGCACCGTGTTGATGCGCGAGCTGGTTGCATTGGCTGATGGTCAAATTGGGCTGACGTTTTATACCAACTATGACAGCGCCAAAGCCGCTGATTTAGCCGCCAACCCACGCGCTGAGGTGTTGTTTTTTTGGGCATCGCAAGAGCGGCAAGTGCGCATCAGTGGGCAAGTCGCCAAGGTCAGCCGTGAGCAAACCGCCGACTACTTTGCCAAGCGTCCGCATGATAGCCAGCTGGCAGCTTGGGTCAGTACACCGCAAAGCGGCGTGGTTGATAGCCGCACCACCATGCAAACGCGCTATGACGCGCTTGCCGAGCAGTACCGCGACCAAACCGTGCCTGTACCAGATTTTTGGGGAGGGTATCAGCTGATCGCTGAGCATATCGAGTTTTGGCAAGGCCGTGCCAACCGTATGCACGACCGCATGGTGTATGTCTGGCAGGGAGCAGGTTGGACGCGTGAGCGTTTATTGCCTTAGTCGCCCCAACGTGCTGCCCTCACGTCAGCAAATGGCGATACAACAGCGGAATATCACCGTAAAATGCGCAAAGTCCCACAGCAAACACCCCGTGGTTGGCAATCGAAATCGGTGATAGTTCAACAATCGGTACTTGCGTCAAGCCGTATCGCTCTGCCAACAGCCGCTGCAAGGCAACTGATATATCCTTGGACACCGCCGTATCCGCGATAAACAGCGCACTGGCGCGCAGGCCTGCACGTTTGGCCAAGTGTTCGGCAATGCGCGTAATCGCCCGTTCGGTTTTGCGCACTTTGTCTGATACAATCAGCGTGCCCGTTTCATCAAGGTGAATCACAGGCTTGATGTCTAGCAAATTGGCAAGCCAGCCTGTGGGCGCGGAGATTTTTTTGTTGCGAATCAGATAATCAAGCTGACTGACAGTGAAATAAACATCGCTGTTGGCGCGCAGCGTATTGAGCCGTGTGACGATGTCATCAAACGATTTGCCTTGACTCAGCATGACACCTGCTTCATACACCAATGCACCCTCAGCCACGTTGATTGACTTGGTGTCATACACGCAGATATTCAGCTGTTGGGCAAAGCGCGGGCGCACACGCTCAACGATTGCTAAGCTGTCGCTAAATTGTGACGAAATACAGCTGACAAACACATCGGTATAGCCGCGTTGTATCAACTGGGAAAACAAATTGGCGATTTCATGCTCGCTGGCAGGGGTAGAAGACGCCAGCGCGTGGGGGCGCAGCGGATTGGTCATAATCTCAACCAGCCGCTGACTGTTGATATTTTTGCCATCGATGAATTCAACCGTATCAACCTTGACATGCATACGCAACAATTCAAGCTCAAACGGCAACGCCATACCCTGCAAACAACATGATGACGTGGCAACCACAATCGGCTTCATAGCAATCCCTGCCCAAATGTTAATGAAAATAGTCAGCGTCATCACCGTGGCGTGCCATCAACTGTCCTTGTGTTGGCTAACGTGCGGTGAAGGTCTGCTTAACATAGCAAAAAATTTATCCTGCCGCAAGCTTGGCTGAAGTACGGGTTGGGTGGCGCGACACGTATCGTGTTCAACCATTATCACAAACTTGCATTAGTGGCGCAATTTTATGCCAACGGGTGATAAAAATAGTCTCAAGGGGCGCAAAAGAGCATTTATTCCGCTGCATAAACTTGCTAAGATAACAGGCTAATTTTTTTATCCTCCGTTGTCGTAAACCTGCGCCTTTAGGCGGTGGATACAAGGCAACACGGGAACTAAAATTACACACGAATTTTTTTAGCGTGTGTGTTTTACCACGTGTGCTTTACTACAAATCTTGTTAAAATAACCCCATGAAAACCCTCAAGCTACGCATACGAGATAAAAACACAGACCAAATTAACCGCCTAAGTGGTTCGGTCAATTTCGTGTGGAACTACATCAATGACTTGAGCCTGCAATACCTTAAACGCACAGGCAAATTCCTATCTGCCTATGATTTAAACAAATACACCAAAGGCAGCGGCGAACACCTAAATCTACACAGCCAAACCATCCAAGCCATCAACGAAACCCACGCCAAATCGCGTCGCCAATTTAAAAAAGCCAAACTAAACTGGCGCACCAACAACCCCAAAGTTAAGCGCAAATCACTGGGTTGGCTACCCTTTAAACACAGTGCCATCAAACACCTAGCCACCAGACAAACAGGCAAAAAAGGCTTAAAATCTACCCTACAGCTTAGTTTAGCTCACGGGCAAAAGCTAATTATTGACCTATGGGACAGCTACAACCTAAGCCTATACCAAATTAACACCTGTGAAATCGTACAAGACAGCCGTAACCGATGGTATGCGTGTATCACCGTCAAAGACTACCCCAAACAACCATGTGGGGCAGGTAGCGTCGGCATTGATTTAGGCTTAAAAGACAGTGCTACCGCCTCAAATGGCGACAAGCTACAAATCAAGCAAACGCTCAAATACGCCAAAGCGTTAGCCACCGCCCAACGTGCAAATAACAAACAGCGTATCAAGGCAATCCATGCCAAAATCAAAAACACACGCCAAGACCTAATACATAAATTCACCTCCCGATTAGTCAAAGACAATGCCCTAATCGTGGTCGGTGATGTTAAAACTCCCCAATTTAACAGTAAACAAGGCAAACTCGCCAAGTCGGTTTACGATGCAGGTTGGTTTGAACTCAAACGACAACTGACTTACAAATGCGAGCACGCAGGTTGCCGTTTTGAAATCGTGAATGAACGATACACTACCTGAGGACGGCACTAGCGAAGCACCGCTTCGCCCGTCCGCAAGACAAGGGCTATGCCCGCCGTGACGTGTTCGTGCTGTGGCGATACGTCCAGTAGTCCGAAAGGTAGAGCAGGTTTGCGAATAAGAGATGAGAACGGATAAGCAAAGCACTGCTTTGCCCGTTCGCAAGACAAGAGCTATGCTCGCAGTAGACTTGTGCAAAGTGTGGCACATGGCATGATAGAGATATCAATGCCAGTCGGAACATTCTTGCGGCAGGTCTAACCGTCTGGGAGCAGGAATCCCCTCACTTTAGGGAGGGGAGGAAGTCAAAAAACAGGTGTTTTGTAAAATTTTTGATAAAATCGACCACAAGGAAATCGCGCGGTGACCGCCACTTTATCTAGCCAAGCCTCCCTGACAGAGCAACCTATAGCCGCCAACGGCAAGCCCAAACGTGCGCCGATTGTGGTGGTCAAAATCGGCTCATCGCTACTGACCAACAACGGGCGCGGCCTTGACCGCACAGCGATTTATGAATGGGCAAAACAAATTGCGCGGCTGCACCAAGCAGGGCAGCAGGTGCTATTGGTTTCATCGGGCGCGGTGGCAGAGGGTGTGGTACGCATGAACCTTGATGAACGCCCCAAAAAACTTGCCGCCTTGCAAGCGTGCGCCGCCGTCGGGCAAATGGGGCTGATTGAAACGTGGTGGTCGGCGCTGATTCAATACGGTATCCAAAGCGCGCAGCTGCTACTGACCCACGACGACCTAGCCAACCGTAACCGCTACCTAAACGCTGCCAATACCTTGCAGCAGCTGCTAGACTGGCAGGTCTTGCCCGTCATCAATGAAAACGACACGGTAAGTGTCGGGCAAATCAAGTTTGGCGACAATGACAGCTTGGGCGCGATGGTGGCAGCGATGGTCAAGGCGGATTTGTATATTATTTTGACCGACCAAGACGGCGTTTTCACCGACAATCCCCGCCACAATCCCGACGCAACCTTGATTGCCCATGAGCGTGCGATGGCAGATTATCTGTTTGATATCGCAGGTGAGGGCGGTAAACTGGGCAGTGGCGGTATGCTGACCAAAATCCGCGCGGCGCGACTGGCGGCGATGGGCGGTTGCCCAACTGTGATTGCTAACGGGCGTGTTGATGCTGTCATCACACGCATTGTGGGGGGTGAAGCGATTGGCACGCGCTTGACGACCAATGACGCGGATAAGAGCATTGCCAAAAAGCAATGGCTTGCCGCCCATTTGCGTATGGCAGGGCGGTTGGTGCTTGACGCAGGCGCGGTCAATGCCATTGTCAATCACGGCAAAAGCCTACTATTGGTTGGCGTGCGTGAATTGCAAGGCGATTTTGATGAAGGCGATGTCGTTGAATGCGTCGATGAGCAGGGCACGCGCGTGGCGGTCGGGCAGGTCAGTGCCAGCGCGCAAACCGCCCGTGATACCCTTGCCAACCAATCCGCGCAAAATTCAGTGATTTTACACCGCGACAATATGGCAGTGGTGATTTGATGGTTGGTGCAAGCCAACCGCCAGACCCAAGGACTTACCAAACTTACAACCCAGTAGGCGACCGATGACCCAGCACCCGTTTCCCCCCTTAAAAAATGACCGCTTATTAAAAGCCCTACGCTTTGAGCCGATTGACACCACGCCTGTGTGGATGATGCGCCAAGCAGGGCGTTACTTGCCTGAGTACAAAGCCACGCGCGCGCAAGCAGGCGATTTTTTAAGCCTATGTAAAAACACGGCGCTTGCAACGGAAGTCACCTTGCAGCCGTTGCGGCGTTTTGACTTGGATGCGGCGATTTTGTTTAGCGATATCCTAACCATCCCCGACGCGCTTGGGCTTGGGCTGTACTTTGAAGCAGGGGAAGGCCCTAAATTTCGCCGCACTGTGCGCAGCATGGCGGACGTTGAGGCATTGCCTGATGTCGATATGGTGGCGGCATTGGACTATGTCATGGCAGCAGTGACCAGTATTCGCCATGCACTTGCTGGGCAAGTGCCGTTGTTTGGTTTTTCAGGCAGCGCGTGGACACTGGCAACTTACATGGTCGAGGGCGGCAGCTCACGCGATTTTCGCTACACCAAAGGCTTGCTGTACCGTGAGCCTGCTACCTTGCACGCGCTGCTTAGCAAACTGACTGCCGCAATTATTGAGTATTTGGCAGGGCAAGTCGCGGCAGGTGCGCAGTTGGTGCAGGTGTTTGACAGTTGGGGCGGCGCGTTGGCGCATCGGCAGTTTGTTGAATTCTCCCACCAGTATAATTGTCAAATCGTGCGCGCGCTCAAAGCCCGTTGCCCCGATGTGCCTGTGGTGCTATTTACCAAAGGCGGTGGTTTGTGGTTGGATGAACAAGTCATGAGTGGCGCGGACGCGCTGGGCTTGGATTGGACAATGCCGCTGGCACGCGCGCGCCAAATCGCCGTGCCCAAGCAAGTCGCGCTACAAGGTAACCTCGACCCTGCCACACTGTATGCCGCGCCTGCCGATATCCGCCGCCACACCCATGCCATGCTTAATGACGTATATCGCGATGGCGTAACAACAGGTTACGTCGCCAACCTTGGGCATGGTATCAGCCAATGGGTCAATCCCGACCACGCCAAAGCATTTATCGATGCGGTGCACGATTATCGCTGTTAGCGGTATTGTTGCACCTCAATCAAAAAGCCCAAACCAAGGCGGTTTGGGCTTTTGTTAAATTCCAAGCTTTTTTATCATTCGTTGCCGTAAACCTGCGACTTCAGGCGGTGGATATAAGGCAATTGTTAAATGCGATGAGTTTTGCTATACTCATCTCACTATATTCAATGTCTTACATTCCACAGTTAAGTTAAGACTAAATTGCGAGTACGCAGTAACTTAACTGGTAAGACGTTTCCAAACACACACTTAAGCTAATTCGTGTCTAAGACAATCCTAACGGTAGGATTAGCTTAAAATAAGAACCTAAGATGTACGGTGTGTCGTACGGGCGGTTGCCATTGTCTTAGGTTTGCGGTGGGGCTTCACCGTCTTGCAGAAGGAATCCCCTCACTTTAGGGAGGGGAAGAAGTCAAACAAAGATTTGACAAACCGATAAGCCGGGTTCTGTCGAGGACGAACATTCATCTAGGCGCAGCGTCGCCGCTACGCTCAAGCAACCTACCCGTGTCCTATGCGGGCCACACGAAACGGACACCTATTTGGTCTTGCTACGAGTGGAGTTTACCTTGCCGTGCGTTGTTACCAAGCACGCGGTGGGCTCTTACCCCACCGTTTCACCCTTACCGCGGCAAGCATGCTTGCCGAGGCGGTCTATTCTCTGCTGCACTGGTCGTAGGCTTGCGCCTCCCAGCCGTTAGCTGGCACTCTGCCCTATGTAGCCCGGACTTTCCTCCCTACCGTTGCCTGCTGTGGCGTGGTACAGCGTTCGTCTGGTCTGCCAAAGGCAAATTATAGCACAGTTTTGGCAAGTTTTGTCAAAATCAGCAAATTTTGCCCAAACCCATGCCGCCCAATCTAGCCAATCAGGCATTGGGCGCGTCGTTTTGTCCCGTCAAACGCTGATACTTTGCCATAAGCTCATCGTGGCTTTCGATATGCTCAGGGTCTTTAGGGATACAATCAACGGGGCATAGCAAAGCGCACTGCGGTGTGTCATAATGCCCCACGCATTCGGTGCACAGCGCAGGGTCAATTTCATAAATCAACTCGCCCATATAAATCGCTGCATTTGGGCATTGCGGCTCACACACATCACAGTTGATACATTCGTCAGTAATTTTTAATGCCATGTTTCAATATATTTAAAAAATAACGCATCAAATCAAGCCATCGCGTTTTTTTTGGGCAAACGCAGCCTCAACCTCAGGCGGCACAAACTTGCTGCTATCACCGCCCAACTTGGCGATTTCGCGCACCAAGGTCGAGGAGATAAACGAATACTGCTGCGCAGGCGGCAAAAAAATCGCCTCAAAGTCAGGGTGCAGCTCACGGTTGATATTGGCAAGCTGAAACTCATACTCAAAATCCGACACCGCACGCAGGCCACGCAGCACCGCACTGGCGCGTTGGCTGGTAAACAAATCCACCAACAACCCCGAAAATCCGATGACCGTCACATTGGGCATGCGGTGTACGCACGCCTCAACCAACGCCACGCGCTCTGCCAAACTAAACAGCGGCTTTTTGTGGTGTCCGTGCGCCACCGCAATGACCACCTCATCAAACAGTTTGCTGGCGCGTTTGACCAAATCCAAATGCCCGTTGGTAATCGGGTCAAACGTACCGGGATAAAGAATACGGCTATGTTTTGGGCTATGACAGGTGGAATCGGCAACGGTTTGGGAATCAGCGGTAGCAGCCATAACAACGCCTAACGTGGTGGGGTGGAATAAAAAATAAGCAGGTAATACAAGACAGTGCCATACAAAACCGTATTGTAGCACAAAACGGCAGCAAAAAATCGGACTAAAAAATTGTGCCCCATGTCGGCAGGTAGCCAGCCGTTGGTCACCTGATTGCACCAGATGCGGACATTTGGGGAGACAGGTTGCGCAAGCCTGATTGTTTTTTGCGTCAATTTGCCCTATATTAGATGGTTTAACTTGGGAAAAAATTATGAGTAAAAAGGCGAAAACGCCCAGCCTGATTGCCAGTAACAAAAAGGCGCGTCATGAGTACTTCATCGAGGAAACCTACGAAGCAGGGCTTGAGCTGCTTGGCTGGGAGGTCAAATCGATTCGCGCAGGCAAGATGCGTATCACCGAAAGCTATGTCACCTTCAAAGACGGCGAGGCGTTCTTATTTGGGGCACATATTCAGCCGCTGCTATCTGCCTCCACGCACATCGTCGCCGATGCCATGCGCACGCGTAAACTTTTGCTACATCGGCGCGAGATTGACAAGCTGTTTGGCATGGTCAATCAAAAAGGGCACACCTGTGTCGCGCTTAGGGTATATTGGAGTCATGGGCTGGTCAAGTGTGAAATTGCACTGGCAAAAGGTAAAAAACTGCACGACAAACGCGCAACGCTCAAAGAACGCGACTATCAGCGCGACAAACAACGCGGTTTTAAACACTTGGCTTGATTAACACCCATGACCGACCGCAATTTTGACGATATCAGCAGCCATTTTGCCCAAAAAATCTATGGCGGCTTAAAGGGGCAAATCCGTTTGGCGGTGCTGCGCCGTGATTTGCACAACTGGCTTGCGGCATGGCAAGCGCACAATCCGTCACGCGCGTGTCGGGTGTTAGATATTGGCGCAGGGCTTGGGCAGCTTGCCATTGAGCTGGCAGTGGCAGGGCATACCGTCACGATCAATGATGTATCGGCAAATATGCTGGCATTGGCGCAACAGGCCGCACAGGCGCAAGGCGTGGCAGAGGCCATCAGTTGGCACACTTGTGCGTATCAAGATTTGGCGGTGCGTCTAGATAAGGCGGATACGCCAGCGTTTGATTTGATTTTGTGCCATGCGGTGCTTGAATGGCTGGATACGCCACAAGCGATTATGGCGTTTATCGATGATTGGCTGGTGGCAGGTGGTGCGTTGTCACTGTGTTTTTATAACCCTGCCAGCTTTGTTTATCGCAACCTTATCATGGGCAATTTTAATCTGCTTAACAACGCAGATTTTCAAGCCGATTCGGGCAGCCTAACGCCCAATCATCCTGTTGAGCTGGCCGCGGTACAAGGCTGGCTAGACGCGCTTGGCTATACGGTGGTGCAAAGCTCGGGGCTGCGCGTGTTTCATGATTATGCACCCCTTAAGCGTGGCGGCAATGCCAATCCCGACGCGGTGATTGCGATGGAGCTTAAATACAGCACACAAGCACCGTATAAATGGCTTGGACGCTATTTGCATTTGTTGGCGCAAAAGCCGCCCATGCTAACTAGCGATACCCCACATCATCCATCAACATCTTAGCATTGGCAAGCCCTGCGTGAGACTGCTCGGGCGTCAGTGCGCTGTAAACGCCATCGCCCCATGCTTTGAGGCGCACAGAAGGTTCGGCTTGCGGATGGATGGGGTAGGTGTCGGTCAAACTGGCAAATAGGCTTTGCTGGTCTGGCTTGGCAAGCCATTCTATCAGCTGTAGGGCAAGCTCGGGCTGCTGGCTTGCGCGCGCCATGGCGATGGCGGTCAAGCGTTTGGGCACGCCACCCGATGACGCATTTATCCATGTCAGTGCCAGCGGTGTGTTGGGGTTTTGCTCGGCAAACTGCGCAAAATGCTGGCTATCGACCAGCCCAACTTGGCATTCGCCGCGCGCGATGCCAGCCAGCAGCGCGTCATCATCCGCAAACGGTGGTCGCGCCAAGTTTGCAAGCCAACCTTGTAGCACGCTACGGGTTTTGGTTTCGCCCATATCGTGAATCAATTGCGCCACCAAAGCTTGATTGGCAGGGTCTTGGGCTGAGGTCAGGCAGAGTTTTTGTGCCCATTTGGGCGCGGCAAGGCTGGCAAAACTACCGATATCGGCGGATTTCAGCCAACGCCCATCATACACCGCTGTGCGCGCGTGATAAGACAAGGGCAACCAATTGCCATCGGGGTCAAGGTAAGCGTCGGGCACGGCATCGGCGGCCTGCTCGGCATTAAATGGCTGCAAAAGCGCGCCCTCAGCCGCCTGTTGCAAAATATCCGTATCACTGCTCAGCACAATATCGGCAGGCTGACCGCTTAAGGTGGCGACCAACTGCCGAGGTGTGGTAGTTACCACGCGGATATCGACCTCATGCTGTTTGGCAAAATCCTGCAACAGCGGACGAATGGCCGCAGGCTCAATACTGCTAATGATGTGCAGCACCGCGCGCATTTCGGTGGGTGTTGCGCTGGCTGCCGCAGCCGCATGGGCAGCGGGCGCACTGGCAGACGACTGGTTTGAGGTGTCATCAACGGGCGCGTTAGAACACCCCGTCAAAGCCAGCACCACGCCAACCAACAGCGCGTGCCGAACCGTCTGACACGCATCCAGACGTGACCTTGCTAAGGCGGTGAATCGGTCATGGATGGATGGGCAAAAACGGGCGGTGGTGGATTTTAGCATCATATCTTAACAATAGCACAAACACACGCCACGACCGAACACGTCAGCCACTATCAATTAAGCGTGCAAATCTGCCATTATAGCCCAATCTGTGTGCAAACTTAGCCATCTGGTCAAAAAAATACCCAAATGACGAGGCATTTGGGCAGGAGGAAAACGGGTATCGTGTTATTGTTATTAAACAACAAGGTAGCATCATTAAGCCATGGTTGCCTTGACTTGATGATGAAATTATTATAAATCAATGACATAATTTTAGGGTTGTATCTTGTGCAACTTGCGTAATGTTTTGCCAAAAAAACTTACTGCTCAAGAAACATTAAAACCAAAACGCGGCAAAATCGGCTACAATAGCGTTTGTTATATTCATTTGATTGCTGATAGTCAATCAATCACTTTCACTTTGGGCTTGTCAAGGATGACCATGCAAACCTCAGTCAAAACCGCTAACCCCACACCAATCCCACCGACGCATGGCGTGATGGTGGGCTATTTTCAGCCGCTACACATGGGGCATATGCAGGCCATGATGGTTGCCGCAGAGCAGGTTGAGCGGCTGACGGTGGTGGTGTTGCCGCATCCTGCCCCGAATCTGCAATTTTGTATCAACCAAAAGGATAAAGCGCGTTGGCTGACGATGGCATTGGCGCAGCTGCCGTTTGTCCATGTGATGTTGGCAGATGATGTGGATTTGCCTGTATTTGATGGTGAGAGGGCAAGATTTGACGACGCACAGCGCGCAGCAATGGCACGATTGGCACAGCAAGTGAAAGCCGAACATCATCTTGCGGCAGATGCCACACTGGCATGGTGTATGGACGCAGCCGACGGGCAGACGCTTGGCAGACAAATGCCCGACGGCTGGCAGGTATTGACCACACCGCACACAGGCTTTGATAGTGCGGCGATTCACGCCAATCCAGCACAGTATTGGGCGGCAATTCACCCTGAGGCGCGCGCCAGCTATACCAAAACCGTGGCCATCGTTGGCGGTGAAAGCTCGGGCAAAACCACATTACTGTACAAACTGGTGAACCACTATGGTGCAAGCTATGCGCTTGAGATGGGGCGCGTGTTTGTTGAGACGGATTTGGGCGGTACTGAACTTGCCATGCAATATACCGATTATCCGCTGATGGCGACCGACCACGCACAGGCGATTCGCGCGGCGTGTCGGCATGCGCCTGCGCCCGTGACGCTGATTGACACCGATTTTGTCACCACACAGGCGTTTTGTGAAGAATATGAAGGGCGCGCGCATCCGTTTTTGGCGGCGTGTATTGATACGTTTCGCTTAGATTATACCGTGATGCTAGCCAATAACACACCGTGGGTTGCCGATGGTATGCGCTCACTGGGTACTTTGGACGCGCGCCAGCGTTTTGCCGCACGTTTGGTGGATATTTATGCCCGTCACGGCATTGTACCTGTGCATATCAGCGATGCCGACTATCAAGCGCGGTTTTTGGCGGCGGTGCGCTTGATTGATACCATGGTTTTTGGCAAATCGCACACAGCGATTGCTTAATATTGGGCATTTGATAAATTATTGATGGGCAAGGATGTAACATGCGGATTGAGTTTTTGGATAACATCACGGGCAAATACGCCAAGCAATGGATTGTGACATGGTTTGTCTGTGGCGCGGCGGCATTATTTTGGGGATTTTGGACGACCACCGCGCACACAGCGGCAGATTGGTTTTATTTTGCGGTGTCCCTCATTGGGCTGGTGTGTGTGGTGTCATTGAGCTTTCGGCGCAATGTGCTGGGCAATGGGTTTGGCATGGTGGCAACGGCAGGCGAGAGCGTGGTGCAGGGTATGCACGGCTCAGTGGGGCTGATGCTTGCGCCAATGTTTAACTTTTTCACCCATGTGTATGGGCTGGTGTATTGGGCAAAAAACAGCGACGGCGATGGCAATATGATTCCCAAATCCGCCAACCGCGCGGTGTGGTTGGTGACGCTTGCCATCATGGTGGTTGGGCTGCTGCTGTTCCCAACGCTCAACAACTGGTTGGCATCGATGGGTTATGGCAATATCATTGACAACGATGGTAGCCGATTTTTGGGCAAAATCGACTTTTTTTGGATCAATGTGTTGGCTTTTGTGTTGTCGATTACCGCCCAAACCGCGATGATTTTGCGCTATTCGTTCAACTGGTGGTTGTGGATTTTGGTCAATGCGGTGTGGTTGATTGTCAATTTGATGACCCAAAACTACATTTTTGCCATCCAAACCGTGATTTATCAGGTCAATGCGCTAATTGGGCTGTATGAATGGCAACGTAGTACCCACGAGGTTGAATAAACGCTTATCAAGCAATGGCGAGTTATCAATTAACGGCTATAAGTGCGCCCAGCTACAGGTGATGGAATGGGTTTTTGGGCTAAATACCACCCCACTGCGCCCATCGCTGTAGCCGTAGCCGTTGGCAAGATATTGCCTAGCAAAGGCGTTGCGGTCGGTAATGACCATTTTGTCTTTGGCGGTCAGCTTGCCTGCGACGGTTTGGACATAAAATTTGGGGCGCAATGCCAAAAAGCGGTTGTCGGTAAAATAGATGGTGGCAGAGCTAAAGCCTGCACCTTGTGAGCCAAAATAAATCTTGCGAATGGGATAGCCAAACGCGCTGGCGTTCTTGAGCTGTAAGGTTTTGTAGCCATCGGTGACGTTGCCTGCGCCGCCGCGCTCGCCGCTGTTGGTTTGGATGGAGGCCAAAATCTGCATCGGTGCGTTGTCAATATCGGGCAAGTCACAGCCATTTTGCATGGTTTTGAGTACAGGTGTCCAATCAATCCGTCCCGATTTGTCCAGATACGGATTGACAGGTGATTTGGCGGATGTGTCGGCTGAACTGGTTGAGGCTTTTTTGCTTACTTTGGTGTCGGTTTTTTTGTTGCTGCTTTTATCGCTAGGTTTATCAGTTGGTGGCACTTGGTTGGCGTGTGCTGCGCTGATTGCACCAATGAATGCAAGACTCACCACGCCAAAGCGCATTGTATTTTTTAAACCCAAACCCGTTGCTTGCCCCAAACCCATTGCCTGCATAGTTGCTCTCCAAATGCCAAAATCAGCAAACTATTTTTCTATAAACTGTTTTTCTATAAACTGTTTTAATGTCAAATAGTTGCTGAATTTTAGGCGATAAAAAACGCGCTTAGTATAGCATATTGCCAATGATTGAGCGCGTTTGTCTGTGGTGCGATGGAGCTAGCTGCCTTGGCTAATGAGCGTGCCGACTCCCTTGTCGGTGAAAACCTCAAGCAGTGTGGCATGTGGTACGCGTCCATCGACGATAACCGCGCTTTTGACGCCGTTTTTGACGGCCTCAAGCGCGTAGCTGATTTTGGGAATCATACCGCCTGAAATCGTGCCGTCGGCAATCATCTCATCGACCTTGCTTGGCGTTAAGCCTGTGGCGATGTTGCCGTTTTTGTCAAGCACGCCTTTGATATTGGTGAGCAAAATCAATTTTTCTGCTTGCATGAATTCCGCCACCTTGCCGGCCACGACATCGGCGTTGATGTTGTAGGTGTTGCCGTCTTCATCCACGCCAAGCGGCGCGATGACGGGGATAAAATTCGCTGCAATCATCAAATCAATCACGTCTTTTTTGATGGACACCACATCACCGACAAAACCCAAATCCAACATATCCATGTTGCCGTCGTCATCGATTTTGTGCATCAGCAGTTTTTTGGCACGGATTAGGCTTGCGTCCTTACCCGTCAGGCCAATCGCGCGGCCGCCGTGCTGGTTGATTAGATTGACGATGGATTTATTGACCGTACCGCCAAGCACCATCTCGACGACATCCATGGTTGCCTTGTCGGTCACACGCATCCCGTCAATGCGCTCTGAGGTGCGCCCAAGCTCTTTGAGTAGGCTATCGACTTGCGGGCCACCACCGTGCACCACGACAGGATGAATGCCAACGGTCTTTAGTAGCACGATGTCACGCGCAAACGAGCTTTCTAACACTGGGTCAGTCATTGCGTTGCCGCCGTATTTGACCACCATGACCTTGTCTTCAAAACGCTGGATATAAGGCAGGGCTTCGGTCAAAACTTCTGCCGTTTGGGTGGCTTGGGCTAAATCGAGCATGATAGTTCCTAGGATTGTTATCTTAACTATGATTCAATGTGCAAATTAGACAGGTTGAATTTGGGCAACTTGTGCCGCCAAGTCATCATCAACCGAGGCGCACAGCCGACTAAATACACGCTGAGCGTGCTGCAGATCTGCCAAGGTGTCGCCACAAAAACGCACGGTGAGGTAGTTGCCCGTATTTGAGCGGCGCAGCACCCCAACCCCGTGGGCAAAATCTAGACGTAAGCCATCAACCGTGCTGATTTCGCGCACGGCAAACGCGCGCATTAGGCGGCTAAGCGGTTTTTGCACATGGGCAAGCAGCTGATTGAGCAGGCGTTGTCCGTGTTCGGCACTGGCAATCGGCAGGTACATATCTGCCGTACTGATGCTAACAGGCAAGGCGGTAAGCAGCTCGGCAAACGTCGCACGCTGATGGCGTAGCCAGTGCAACAAGCGCAGCGCGGCATACATTGCGTCATCATACAACACAAAATAGCCATCATTAAACAAAAAATGCCCCGACAACTCACCAGCAAACACCGATGCGCGGCGGCGACTTTGCAGGGCTTGGCGCATGAGGCTACTGCCCGTTTTTTGCATGATAGGTACAGCACCTTGCGTGCTTAGAAGCGTTGGCACATGGTGGGAGCATTTGACATCAAACATCACCTCAGCGGTAATCTTAACGCCATCAAGCATGGGGCGTTCGGCAAGCGCGACTTGGGCAAGCAAATACAGCAGATTATCGGGCGCGACCATCTGCCCATGCCCATCGACGACCATCACGCGATCACCGTCACCATCAAACGCCAGCCCCATATCCGCACCATGCGCCACCACCGCATGGCGCAGTTCGGCTAGGCGGCTAGGCTCGGCAGGATCGGGGTTACCTTTGGGAAAACTGCCATCGGGCATGGCGTTGAGCAGCTGGCAGTCATAGCCAAACCCACGAAACAGCCGCTCAGCAAACGCACCCGTCGCGCCATTCATGCAGTCAATGACAAGGCGTAAAGGCGCGTGTTTAGGCGTGTTATCGGGGTAACAGGTGCGCTGGATATCGGCAAACGCTTGTGCCATTGCGCTTTGATAGGCGTCAAACGCTGGCGTGCTTAGGTGGGCAAATTGATGAACCACCGCATGCACCCTTGCCACATCGGCCGACGTTGGCACATACGCAGGCAAATCGGCTAAATCATCAAACAACGCGGCAATCGCCTCACCACTGGGTGAATGATGGGCGCATAGCCATTTGACCCCATGCACATGGCGTGGCGAATGGCTTGCCGTGACCATCACCCCGTGCCCATCTTGACAGCTGGCAGCGTACGCCATCATCGGGGTGGTGACTTGCCCAAGCCAATCAACGTGCAAGCCTTGCGCGTGGCAATGATAGGCAATAAACGCAGCGATACGCGGACTAAACGCGCGCACATCATAACCAATCGCCACGCGTCCACCGCCATGCTGCCCAAATAGCCGCGCAAAACCTTGCCCCAATGCCCACAAAAAATCATCGCTAAACAGCGTGATATCGCCGCGAATGTCATACGCCTTGAACAAGGCTTGTTGCGGTAAAAAGGGATGTAACCACATACGCCAACACTACAATTCTACCCACGTCGAGTCGCATTATAGAAACAAACCGCGGCAAAATGTTGTAATATTATGTTACTTTTTAAGGGTTTGCATCAAAAGCGTGGCTAAATACGCCCACTTGAGCCAAAACCCGCCGTGCCGCGCGCGCTGATGTCAGAAAATTCCTCAACCACCGCAAATTGCGGCCGCATGACCGGCACGACCAAATACTGTGCCATGCGCTCACCGGGTTCAAGCACAAAATCGGTCTGGCTGCGGTTCCACACCGACACCATCAGCTCACCTTGATAATCGGCATCAATCACGCCTGTCAGATTGCCAAGCACAATACCGTGCTTATGCCCAAGCCCCGAGCGCGGCAAAATCAGCCCAACAAAATTCGGGTCAGCCAAATAAATCGCCAGACCCGTGCCAACCAACACGGTTTGCCCTGCGGCAATGGTCAAAGGCGCGTCAATACAGGCACGTAAATCCAGCCCTGCTGCGCCATCGGTAGCACGCGCAGGCAAGGGCAGGTGAGGCAATTTGCCGATATTTGGGTTGAGGATTTTGACTTGAAGTTGCATAGCAGGCTCTTTTTTAGATATCGCAAAACTAAATAGATAAAAAATTGTAGCACACTGGCGGCTTATTGCCTGTGAAAAGATTTTGTTGCCACCCAATTTGCCCCTGTGTCAAATGGTCTGTTGGTACATGGCTGGCGCACTTTGTAACAAACTTTGCCAAACCGCCAAAGCTTGCTAAAATAGCCGCTTTTTTTGCTGTCCATGTTTCAAAATTTACCCAAAACATCATGCGCTTAAAGCAGCTTAAACTCTCTGGTTTTAAATCCTTTGCCAACCCGACCACCTTGCACTTTAAACACCCCATCACCGCGATTGTCGGGCCTAATGGCTGCGGCAAATCCAATGTGATTGACGCGATTCGCTGGGTATTGGGTGAAAGCTCCGCCAAACAGCTACGCGGTGGGGCGATGAGTGATGTAATTTTTGCAGGTACACAGGCGCACGCCGCCAAAAGCCTTGCCAGTGTTGAGCTGGTGTTTGAGCACACCCAAGGCGATGACGGCAAAGGCGGCATTCAGCACGCGCTCAACCTGTACCATGAGCTGTCCGTACGCCGCCAAATGAGTAAAGACGGCAAATCCGACTACTTTATCAACGGCAGCAAGGTGCGCCGTCGCGATGTTGTCGATGTATTTTTGGGCACAGGGCTGGGCGCGCGCTCTTATGCGGTCATCGAGCAGGGCATGATTGGGCGCATTATTGATGCCGATGGGCGGCAGCTACGCGCGTTCATTGAGGAGGCTTCGGGCGTATCGCGCTATCAAGCGCGGCGCGATGACACCGAACGCCAACTGACCACCGCACAGGACAATTTGGCGCGGCTTGGCGACATGGCGCACGGCTTACGCGAGCAGCAAAGCCGACTGGCCAAGCAAGCCGCCGCCGCCACACAGGTGCAAGCATGGCAAGCCGAGTACGACGCACTTAGCCAAACGTTGTTGCTAGACGATTATGCCCAAGCCCATGCCAATGCCCAAGCTGCGCAAACCGACTACACCGCGCGCAAGCAGCAATGGCAAGCACAAGCCGACATTGTGGCGACGCTGGATGCACGCGCGCACACCCTTGCCGCTGACTTACACGCCGCACAAGCCGCTGAGCAGCACGCCCAAGACCAGCAGCAACACGCATTTGCTGACAAACTTGCCGCCCAAAATGCCGTCACGCAGCTTGAGCAGCAGCTTAGCCAATTTGCCAGCGAGCACACACGCCTAAGCCAAGAACAAGCCGAGCTACAGGCCGATATCCAGCGCAGTCAAACCGCGTTGGCGGATAGCTTGCCGCATTTGGCCCAGCTGCCGCCACGCCTTGCCGCTGTTGCCACCGAACTGCAAGCGCACGCCGCCACCACGGCCAAACTAGAAGCCGACCATCAAGCCAGCAAACGCGCCTTGTACACGCTCAACCAACAACAGCACGCGCACGCCACCGAGCAGACGCTGATTACCCGTGAGCTTGCGCGGCTTAATCAACAACTGACGCAACTACAACACCAACACGCCGAGCACGCCACACGCCAAGCGCAATTTGACGCAGATGACAGCAAAACAGATGAGCAGCTTGCCCATGCCGAGCAGCAGCTTGCTGACGTGATTGCCGCCATTGAGCGCACCGAGCAGGCGATTTTAGCCCGTCAAGACACCCTGCTGGATGAGCAAGATGCTTTGGCAGAGCTTGAGCAAGACCACCGCCGCATGGCCAGCCAACTTGAGCGGTGGCAAACCGAGCTTGCCACGTTGCAGCAGCTTGCCACAGTGCCCACACCCGTTGTCGTCCAGCACACCACACCACCCAACACCGCCCAAAATTTGCTGCAACACATCGAGCTTAGCGCGACAGGGCAGGCGTTTGCCGCGCGGTTTGACAAACTGGGCGATTGGCTGGCGTACTGGTTTAGCTTGCCAAGTGACAACTTAGCCAACCCTAAATTAGCAAACACCGCACCAAAACACACCGAATGGCAAACCCTGCTAAACTATCCTGCTGCCATACTACCACCGCTTGCGCTGCCATCTGGTGGGCAAGGTGGGCAAGCCTTGTACCCAACGCCGCCGACCGGTTGGCACAGTTTGGCGCAATTGGTTGCCCAGCCAACGCTTAAAATATTTGAAGCCATTTGGCTCAACGCTGAGCCCGTCACCCCTGTCCAGCTTAGGGACTTGCTTGCTGATTTGCCCCCCGATGTGTGGTTGTACGCCGTCATTCAAAATGCGGCGGATACGCCAAATCTTAGCGTATGGCTCAATCGGCAAATTTGCCTAAACCTTGATGCGTGGCGTGCCGCCCGAGCCCACACAGCACAAACCGATAACCAAACAAAAAAATCCGCCCCTGCCAATCAGCATTTTAGCCAACAGGTGCGCATCGACACGCTAAACACCCACCTTGCGCGCGAGCAGCCCAAATTTGCTGCCTTGCGCGCGCGGCTTGACCAACAAGCCATGAGCGTACAAGAATGGCAAGCGCAAGACCAGCAGCAGCGCGCTGAGCTTACGCGTTTGGGCAAACAGCAACTGACATTGCAACATGATGTCCACCGTTTGACCCGTGCCGCCGAGCAGCGCAGCGACAACGCCAAACGGTTAGCGCAAGAGCAAATCCGCTTGCGTGAAGACTTGGCACACGTACAAGCCGCCATCACCGAGCAGACACGCCAACAACAAATGCTGGCAAAACGCTTTGACCCACAAGCGTTGCATGATGCCAACCGCGACCGCCAAGCCATCGAGCGCGCCATCAGCGACCACGCGCACCGCGTCAAGCAAGCCGAGCGCACGCAACAGACGCTACAAGCTGAGCTAACGCAAGCTGAACTGACCGCCAAACACCGACGCGAACAGCTGGCGGCATTGGACGCGCGCGCCCAACGCTTGCAAACTGCCATCGCCACGCTCACCGCTCAACAGACCGACGCGCAGCAACGTCTGCCCAAACAGCACACCCAATTGTCCGCTGCCACCGCTGAGTATGCACGCAGCGAGCAACGCCTTGCCGAGCACCGTCAAGCCATTGCCGCGCTAAATGACCGCCAGCAGCAGCACACCGCCACCTTGAGTGCCGCTCAGCACACACTGGCCACGCGCCAAGCCGAATACCACCAAGCCGACACCGCGCATACATTGGCGCAGTCGCGGCTTGCGCAAATCGAGCAGACTGTGACACAGCATGGCATAAGCGTGCCCGACGATGGCGCACTTAGCGCACTATCTGCCCAAGCGCGCGACAAACTTGCCGCCCAGCAACGCCGCAGACACCAGCAAATTAAGCAAATGGGCGCGGTCAATCACGCGGCCGCCGCCGAGCTTGCCGACATCGAGGCGCGTTTATCGCCACTGGATGCGCAAATCACCGATTTGACCGCCAGCATTGAGCAGCTGACCCACGCCATGCGCCAAATTGACAGCCAAACCAAACAGCGGTTTTTGGCGACGTTGGATGATGTCAATGACGCACTTCAGCGCCTATTTGGTGAGGTGTTTGGCGGCGGACATGCCAAGCTGGTGTTGGAGGCTGACAGCGAGCCCAACGACAGCAAGACCACCGCAGGCAAAAACTGGCAGGCAGGCTTGACGCTGATGGCGCAGCCCAAAGGCAAAAAAAACAGCCGTTTGGCGTTATTGTCAGGCGGTGAGAAAACCTTGACCGCGCTGAGCCTGATTTTTGCGATTTTTGAACAGCAGCCCGCGCCATTTTGTGTGCTTGATGAAGTCGATGCACCGCTTGACGATGCCAACGTCGAGCGTTTTACCCGCTTAATCGCGCAGATGGCGCAAGGGGTGCAGTTTATTTTTATCAGTCACAACAAACTTGCCATGCAAGCGGCAGACGAGCTGAAAGGCGTGACCATGCCGACCGCAGGCATTTCAACCTTGGTTGATGTGGATTTGACTGAAGCTGAGCGTTATTTGGCGCAGGATGAGCTGACGTAATGCCCAAGGCGGCATAAGGCGTAAAGTGTTACACCCGATAATTTTTAGATTCTAAAAAATTTAATTAGATATAATGCACTGTAGCAAGGTGTAATATTTTGCGACAATTTTTTTGGCAATAAACTGCCCCAAACGCCAAAAAACCGCGCCAAGCCATCGTTTTGCTACGGTTTTTGCTAGCCGTGCGCCGTTTGTCGTGCTAGTATAGGCAAAAATTTATATCTTTAAAGCCTGACACGCATGGTTTTAAGATTTTTAGAATTTAACTGTTAAAAATTTAACCATATTAGGTGTGACATGCCCATGACTGTGACTCAAATGATTTTGTTGGTACTGGCGATTATCGCCATCGTTTGGGGCATCGTGACGTTGGTGGGCGCACTCAAGAAAAAAAAACATCACGAAAATAAGCCGACCCACAGCAAGGTGCTCAACAGCACCCCCATTGATAGCGCGGTCAATCAGCAAAACGGCAAAAACGGCTTGCCGATTGTGCCACGTCATGAGCGTGAGCCCGTGACGCATGAGCCTGTTTTTAAAGCCGAAATCACGCCCGACAATCCTGAGGGCAGCGTTGCGCTAAGCGCGGCAAATACCGATTTTGACTATCAGCGGCAGTCAGCGCAGACCCCTGGCGGTCATGCACCATCTGGCGGCAGCAGTCAGCTGGCCTTCACCAGTGCCGCGGCTGACGTGGACAACGAGCCTGATGCGTTTAGCCTGCTTGCTGACGCGACCGAGCACATCCGCCCCCCTGTGGCAACGTATGATGAAAGCCAGTTGCGTGAGCCGTTCACCGATAATAGCCCGATGGTGGATGGGCATATCCAAACCCAAATTGATCATGACCAAAACAGCCCGCTCAACCACGCCGAGCAAAACGTCAGCGTGTTTTTGTTCCCCGATCAGCCCAATGCGCGCATTGCAGGGCGTGATTTGTTGCAGTTGTTTGACAGATATGGGCTTAAATATGGCGCGATGAACATGTTTCACCGCTATGAGGGCAAAGACGGCACGGGGATTTTGTGGTTTAGTGTGATGATGGTCGGCGATGAGGGTATTGAGCCGTTTGATTTGAATCGCTTGCCAATGCAAACGGCAAGTGGCTTGGCGTTGTTTTTGTCATTGCCGCACCCCAAAGCGGCGCAAGGTTTTGACAGTATGATGAGCATTGCAGGGCTGATGGCACAAGCGTTGCAAGCCAGTTTGTATGATGAAAATAACCAACCTTTGACCAAAGAGAACATCAACCGTATGCGCGAGCTTGCGGTAAACTTCGTTTGATTCAGCCGCTAACCACCTATTTTTGTATAATTTGTCTAAGGATAAAAAGACGCAATCGGGGGCATTGCGTCTTTTTGTCATTCAATCCAAGCTTTTTTAAAAAAGCCTACTTTTAAAAAACATACTTAGAAATTTATCATAAGCTTTTGACTGCAAGTATTATGCCAAATCACACATCACCCACCGATACCGCCGACATCGTGGCAGCCATGCGCCGCCTAATCGACGCGCTCAAATACCACAACCACGCTTACTACGTGCTAGATGCACCGATTTTGCAAGACAGCGAATATGACCAACTGCGCCAAAATCTGCTCAGCTTAGAGGCGTCGCACCCCGATTTGGTGCAGGCTGATAGCCCGACCAATCAAGTTGGCGGTGCAGCGTTGGCACAGTTCACCCAAGTCACCCATACCACGCCGATGTTGTCATTGGGCAATGTGTTTAATTATACCGAATTGCAGGACTTTATGCGCCGCGTCAATGAACGCCTGAGCGACGCGCAGCAAAACCCTGAGTACGATATCGAGTTAAAACTTGACGGGCTGGCGGTGGCGTTGGTGTATGAACATGGTGTGTTGCAACAAGCCGTGACACGTGGCGATGGGCAGGTTGGTGAGGACATCACCCACAATGCGCGCACCATTCGCAATTTGCCGCAGGTGCTTCCTACCCAGATTGGACAAGCCATTGCGCGCCTTGAGGTGCGTGGCGAGGTGCTGATGCCCAAGGCAGGGTTTTTGCGCCTCAACCGCGCCGCTGAGGCACGGGGCGACAAGATCTTTGCCAATCCGCGCAACGCCGCCGCAGGTAGCTTGCGTCAGCTTGATCCTGCCATTGCCGCCCAACGGCCGTTGGCGTTTTATGCGTATTCGGTCAATGACGGCTTGCCTGCCGATATCAGCAGCCAAACCCAAGCCTTAACATGGCTGCAAGGTTTGGGCTTTAGTATCGGCGAGGTTCAGACCGCTGCCGACAGCGCGGCTGTGCAAACCGCGTATGAAGCGATTAACGCCACACGCGCTGACTTGCCGTATGAGATTGACGGGGTCGTCATCAAGGTCAATGACTTAAACCTGCAACGCCAACTTGGCTTTTTGAGCCGAGAACCGCGCTGGGCGATGGCGTACAAATTCCCTGCCCAAACCGTCATAACGCGCCTGAACGCCATCGAATGGCAAGTTGGGCGCACAGGGCAGCTTACGCCTGTCGGCAAGCTTGCGCCCGTCAATGTCGGCGGTGTGACAGTCAGCAACGTAAGCTTGCACAATATCGGCGAGATTCAGCGACTAGACGTGCGTGTGGGCGACATGGTCAGTGTGCACCGCGCAGGCGATGTCATCCCCAAGCTTACCCGTGTGTGGCTGGATGAACGCCCTGCCGACAGCGTGCCTGTGACCTTGCCCGAGCAATGCCCCGTATGTGCATCGCCTGTGGTATTGCCCGAAGGTGAGGCACTGGCGCGTTGTACGGGCGGCTTGTACTGCCCGGCACAGCAGCAAGAGGCGTTGGTGCACTTTGTATCGCGCCGCGCCATGGACATCGACGGGCTTGGCGAGCGTCTATTGGCGCAGTTTTTTGCCTTAGGTTGGCTAAAAAACGTTGCCGATATCTATGACTTGCCCATGCACCAAAACGAGATGGTCGCGCTTGATAAGCTGGGTGAAAAATCCGTCGATAATCTACTGACCGCCATCGATGCCAGCAAACACACCACCTTGCCGCGTTTTATCTATGCCCTTGGTATCCGTGGGGTGGGTGAGAGCACCGCGCTCAATTTGGCGCGTCAATTTGGCGATTTGCCTGCTCTGATGGCAGCTGGCACCGACGAGCTGCTCAAAACCCCAGACATCGGCGACATCACCGCCGCATCCATCCATGAATTTTTTGCCGCGACGCACAACCGCGAGGTTATCGAACGCTTACTTGCCGCAGGTATTCATTGGGACGCGGTCAGCCAGACCCGTGACGCGCGCCAACCACTCAAAGGCCAAACATGGGTCATCACAGGCACACTGGCACACATGCCACGCGATGAAGCCAAAGCCAACTTGCAAGCATTGGGCGCAAGCGTATCGGGTAGCTTATCGGGTAAGACCAGCGTGCTACTGGCAGGTGAAAAAGCAGGCAGCAAACTTGCCAAAGCCGAGAGTCTGGGCATTCGCGTGATGGATGAAGCCGAGTTTTTGCAGCTATTGGCAGATTTTGCTGACACAGCTGGCGAATAAACGCGGATTACCACGCTTTCAATAAGTGCGAGACAATGGTTACACAACGTGTAAAAAAAGTCGCGTGCACACAACACAAACCCTGCCATAAACGTGTATGCTAATCACAACGCCTGTATGGGCTTAAATACAACACATGGTTAAACAGCCATGAGCCAATATTTTAGTGAGGAGACACCATGAACGCAGTGACTAAACTAACAGGTATCGCCGTAATCGGCGCAGCACTTGGCTTGACCGCATGTGCCAGCAACCCATACGGCACTAATCAGCCTTATGGCACAACCAATCAAGGCTCAGCAACTGCTGCCACCAATGGCGCATTGGCAGGCGCGGCAATCGGTGCATTGGCCCAGTCTGACGGCAACCGTAAAGACATCGCCAAAGGCGCGGCGATTGGCGCAGCCGCAGGCGGCGTGACAGGTTACGCGCTTAGCACATCACCAAACTACCCTTACCAACGTTAATCAGCGCGCTTTAGCGGCTTATACTGTTTAGACGTTTGATAAGTTAAAGCCTTGCCAAAGCCAAACCAAATGCTTTATGAGCATTTGGTTTTTTTGCATGCGCCAAATTTTAGACAAAAAAATACGCCCCAATCAGGACGCATAATTTTTACTTGAAAGCGTTTAAAAAGTGGTGGATCGTCCGCGACTCGAACGCGGGACCAACGGATTAAAAGTCCGCTGCTCTACCAACTGAGCTAACGATCCTCATAAGCCCTGACAAACATCAGTGCGACATTTTTGGCTGGCTGACAGTACGCTAAGACTGGCTAAAGCGTTTTAAAAAATGGTGGATCGTCCGCGACTCGAACGCGGGACCAACGGATTAAAAGTCCGCTGCTCTACCAACTGAGCTAACGATCCATCAGCGTTTGCGGTGTGTTTTACCGCTTAGCCATCAAGTGAGAGCATATTATACGCATAAATCGCGCCATTGCAAGTTTTTTATCAAAAAAAATTGTATAACGACCCAATACAGGTCAATTACCGCGCCTGTTACTCACCGCTAAGCGCATCTACTGGGTTGAGCTTGGCGGCATTGCGCGCAGGAATAAAGCCAAATACCACACCAATCAGCGTTGAGCAGATCACCGCAGCGACGATGGAGCTGGTTGAATACACCACTTGAAACGTGCCGCCTGCAAAGTGGTTAATCAACGCGCCGATAGAAAACGCCAACGCAATGCCAAGCACACCGCCCAAAATACACACCAACACCGCTTCAATCAAAAATTGCTGCAAAATATCACTTTGGCGCGCGCCAACTGCCATGCGTACGCCAATTTCGCTGGTGCGCTCGGTCACCGATACCAACATGATGTTCATCACACCAATACCGCCAACAATCAAAGAGATGATGGCAATCGACGATATCAGTAAGGTCATGGTGTTGGTGGTGGATTGAATGGTTTGGCGAATCGAATCGGCGTTTTGGATACGAAAATCATCCGTGCCGTGCCGCTGCTGTAGCAAGTCATTGACGGCTTGTTCTGCCGCGCTGCTAGAAATCGTGTCTTTGAGTAGCACCACAAAGCTGTTGAGATTGCTGGTGCCAAGCATACGGCGCATGACGGTGGTGTAGGGCAAATAAAACGTTGGCGTGTCGCTGCTTGGTCCCATCGCCGACTCAAGCGGTGACAGCACACCAACCACCCGCACAGGCACGCTGCCTAGCACGATGACTTTGCCAATCGCATTGCCTTCGGGGAAAAACGTGGTTTTGGCGTTATCATCGATGATGGCATCTTGCGCCAGTTGGCGTACGCTGGTTGTGTCAAAATTTTGTCCGCGTCTAAGCTTGTTGCCTGTGACGCTAAAGTAATCTTGTCCCACGCCGCTGACATTGACCGAGGCTTCGGTTTCGCGATAGCGCGCGGTGGCTGAGGTACTGACGACGGGGCTGACACTTTGCACATACGGTTGGTCAGCCACGGCAAACGCGTCATCATCGGTCAGGCTGGGCTTGTGGTAGCGGCGGCGTGGGTCGCCATAGCGGTAGCCGTCACGGATGGTTAGGGTATTGGTGCCAAGTGTGCTGATATCCGCCAAAATACGCTGCTGTGAGCCTTGTCCCAAACCGACCACGGTCACCACCGAGGCAATGCCGATGATGATACCCAGCATGGTCAGCAAGGTGCGCATTTTGTGCGCGCGCATGGCAAGCAGTGACATCTTAAACGCTTCAGACAGCCTGTCCAAAAACGCCATCACGCCTGTTTTTGGGGTCAAAGGCGGCTTGGTGGCGGCAGCTTGGCGCGTGAAGGTGTTGTCGGTGTAGTAGTCGTTTAGAATATGCCCGTCTTTGATTTCTATCACGCGTTCGGCTTGTGCGGCAATTGACGGGTCATGCGTTACCATGATGATGGTATGCCCTTTTGCGTTGAGGTCACGCAAAATCGCCATGACATCCTTGCCGGACTGGCTATCAAGCGCGCCTGTCGGTTCATCGGCAAGGATGATATCGCCGCCATTCATCAACGCACGCGCGATGGATACGCGCTGTTGCTGACCGCCTGACAGCTGACTGGGGCGGTTTTGGGTTTTTTGCCCAAGCCCTAGCTGCTCTAGCAGGGCGTGCGCGCGCTGTTCGCGTAGGTCAGCAGGCATCCCTGCATACACGGCTGGCACGGCGACGTTGGCTTGCGCGTTGATATCACCAAGCAGGTGATAACGCTGAAAAATAAAGCCAAAGTGTTCACGGCGCAGCTTGGCAAGTTCATCGGGTGTCAGTTGGTCAATGGCTTTGCCGTACACGCGGTAGCTGCCTGCGGTTGGTTGGTCAAGACAGCCCAAAATATTCATTAAGGTTGATTTGCCTGAGCCTGATTGCCCGATGATGGCGACCATCTCGCCTTGATAAATGGTTAGGTCAATGCCGTGTAGCACGCGGATTTTTTGCTCACCTGCGCTAAATTCACGAATCAAACCCTCAACTTGCATGACAGGGGTTTTATCCATGGGTGCTTGTGGTGGGCTGATTGCAGCAGGCACGGCTTGGGCGGTGGTTGGTTGCATAGCCATTACCTTACATCATCGGCGGACGTTTGCTGCGCTTGCCACCACTACCGCTGCCTTTGCCCGATTTGTTATCGTCGCCTTCTTCGCTAATCACCACCGTGTCGCCTTCTTTGACACCGCTTAAAATTTGTGTGTTGATGCGGTTGGTGAGCCCTGTTTTGACGGGTTGTTGTTTGGTTGTGTTGTCGGGTTGTAGTAGCAAGACGTATTTGCCCAGTCGTTTGTCGGTTTTGATAGCGGCAGCTGGCACGCTAAGCGCGTTGTCGGCTTTGTTCTCAACGATATACACCTGCGCGGTCATGTTGATGCGTAGTGTGCCGTCGGGGTTTGGTACGTCAAAATAGCCCAAGTAATACACGGCGGCATCATCGCTGCTACTTGAGCTGTTGGCGGTCGTGCCTTCCGGGGCAGGCTCGATGGCACTTAAGGTGGCGTGCATTTTTTTATCGGGATTGCCGATGATGTTAAAGTACACGGGCATACCTGCTTTGAGGTTGATGACATCGGCTTCTGAGATTTTTGCCTTAATGCGTACGGTGCTCAAGTCCGCTAGGGTGACAATGGTTGGCGCGGTTTGGTTGGCGTTTACGGTTTGGCCTTGTTTGGTGGTGACAGAAATCACTGTGCCTGACATCGGTGCGGTGATTTGGGTGTAGCCAAGATTTTGCTGCGCGGTGCTGACCTCGGTTTGCGATTTTTTAATGGATGCTTGCGCGGTGGTGATATCCGCTTTGCCTGCTTGTAGATTTGCTTGCGCGGTCTTGATGGCCTGCTGGGCGTTATCAACAGCGGCCTGCGCGGTTTGGACGCTGGTTTGGGCTTGCTCAAGCTCTTGGCGTGAAATGGCATCGCTGCTCATCAGGCCTTGCATACGGCGGTATTCATTTTGCGCTTGCCTAAGTGTCGCCTGTTTGCTGGCAAGGTCGGCTTGTGCTTGTGCCAAGGCGGCTTGCCGCGTTTGGTAGGCGGCCTTGGTGCTGTCAAGGTTGGCAAGGCTTTGTTGTAGGTTTGCTTGCTGGGTGGTCAGTTGGTTGCGCATGGTCACAGGGTCGATTTGGGCAATCGGGTCGCCTTTTTTGACGGTGTCGCCAACATCGACGTACAGTTTGATGACCTCACCCGACACTTGCGCACCCACATCGACCTGGTTTAAGCCCTCGACTTTGCCGGTTGCCATGACGCTGTTTTCGATGTCGCTGCGTTCAACTTGTGCGGTGATATAGTTGGGTTCGGCAGGCTTGGGGCGCAAATACCAGTACGCCGCTGCAGCAAGCGCACAGACCATGAGCGCGATGATTGTCCATTTTAACCATTTTTTTTGTGTTCGCGTCATTGTGCGCACCTTGCCCAAGTGGTATCTATTGCCAATGTGATGATTTTATGAAAAAAATTAATCGAATTGAATGGTCGAATAAAACAGCCAAACTGACAACCGTAAACCGCATCAGCCAAGCCAAAGAATTTTGGCAAATCATTATCATATGATAACAGCTTGCATTGTCAAGCGCCAGTGTGGTGCATGGTCACCATGGTTATGTCGGCGCAAGCATAACAGACGCGCCTTGCTATGATTTGGGCAGGCGGTAAGCATGGGTTACGTTATTTTATACAAAATTGGCTGGCAAAAGGCAGGGTAGGTTGCAACGCGATTATCGGTGATAAAACACTGATATCAGGCATTTGTCAAACGTGGGGCAAACAGTGTGACCCCTGCAACGGCCAACGCAGCTTGCAGCAGCAGCTCCCACACAGGCTGCGCGATTAAGCCTTTGATGGCCTGGTCACAGCGGTGTAGCAGCGTTGTCCACGCGCCCAAATCTTGCTGCTGATGGCGACGGGCGGCTTGTTGGTATAGGCTTTGTTTGCTTGGCCAAATACCAAGGCTTGTGGGGCTAGCACCTGTTTGCATGGCTTGTAGCGCGCGCATGTCTTTGCTTAGCGTCCACAGTATCAAGCTTGGCGGCTCATTGCTGGCTTGCAGTTGGCGCATGATACGCACCACGCGCGCGCCGTTGCCTGCCAACATCGCATCGGATAAATCAAACGTGCTAAATTGCGCTTGGCGCACCAAGCCTTGCGCCAGTTGTGCGTTATCAATGGTGGTCAGCGACGGTGTGGTGGCGTTGGGTACAGGCGGGGTGGCATACAGGTAAGATAGCCGCCAGAGAGTCTGGTACGCGCTTAGCAGGTTGTTTTGGGTTTGGTCTTCAAGCTGCTGCCAAGCGTCAGCACTCAGTTGCAAGCCAAAATCGGCGGCATGGGCAACGAGTAGGGTATGGCGGTCACGCATTTGCCCAAGCCGACAGTCCACCACGTGCCCGTATTGGGCACACAGTTGATAAAACGCTGAGTTTTGCGCGCGTTTGTCCAACCGCGCGCTGATGATAACCAAGGCGTTTTGCGCGTCCGTTTGTTCATGTTCGGCTAGGGTTTTGAGCGCTTGTAGGATGTCGCTGTCGCGCTTAGCATCGGGCTTGTGGTTGCCTTGCGCGATGATGACGCGGCGTTCATCAAACAATGACAGGCTATCAAATTCGCCCAACACCTCTTGCCATGATTTGGCATTGACGATATCCGCGCGTTGCACCGCCATACTGTGCGCGCGCCAAGCGATGGCCATACGCTGCACCAGCCACTGTTGTAGCAAGTCCTCATCGCCATGTAACAGCCACAGTCCCGTTGCAGGCGTGGGGGTGCGTTGTGGGTCGGCTTGCCGAAAGGCGGTCAAAAAATCCAGCTGCATGGGTCAATGGTAGGTCTGAACAATTAAGACTTGGCAGGCATCAGTAAGGCCACGTATTGGTCGGCAATGCGCTGCGCCAAATTGTCCGCCAGCCACGCGCGCATTTGGTCGGCTTGTGGGTTGTCGGTGGCGACACTGGCTTGGTCGTATTGATAGCTGCGCTGTACTTGCAGGGTTTGGGTTTTGTTTTGCCACACGCCGTTTTGCTGCACACTGTAGCTGACATCGGCACTCATCACCATACGAATTTCGGTCAAAATTCCACGTAGCTGATAGGTATCAAGGCGAATGTTATCCACCTGAATCCGCGGCACTTCACTGGCGGCAGGCACCGCATTGCTACCATTGGCGATAGGGATTGAATCGGTGTAGCCCAACGCCAGTAAATCAAGCTGATGCTTGAGCGCATTTTTGACCATGATGTCATCGGGCTTGGTGCCAAACACCAGCTCAGTGGATTGCGCCAGTTGTACCACGGCAGAGGGATAGCCGCGTAGCTGAAAACCGCAGCCATGCAACGGCGCAACGCCGCTGGCAAGCGCGAGGGCAAAACCAAATATCCGCATCGGTTTTGTCAGTTTTTGCATGGGCTATCCTTTTTTTGCCAGTTTTGATATAACGTTTAGCCTTTGACCACGATGTTAATCAGCTTGTTGGGCACAACGATTTCTTTGACAATCGTACCTGTCAAGAATTTTTGCACGCTTGTAAGCGTTTTGGCTTGCGCCTTGAGCAATTCGGCATCGCTATCAGGGGGTGCTTGTAGCTGTCCGCGCACCTTGCCATTGACTTGCACCACCAGCGTGATGCTGTCTTGTACGCGCGCGCTTTCATCAACCGCTGGGTATGTCAGATGCAGTGGGTCAATGCCAAAGGCTTCTAGCAACGCTTGAGCCATGTGCGGCGCGTACATGCTAAGCAAGGTCAAAAGCGTCATCAACGCTTCGTGAGCCGCCGCCAAATCAGCCTCATCTTGCACCTTAAATGCGGTCAGCTCATTGGCTAATTCCATCAAAAACGACACGGGCGTGTTGAGGGCCAAGTATTTGCCCAACGCGTCATCGAGTTTGGCAATCGTGTCATGGGTCTTGCGGCGCAAATCTTTGGCGGCTGTGCCAAAGCTAAAGTCTGCCACCTTGACATCGGCAGCTTGCCAACCTGCGCTATTTAAGCGTTCTTGGTGCTCAGACGCATAACGCCAGACCTTTTTCAAAAAGTTGTATGGGCCTTTTAGACCATCATCAATCCATTCAAGTGTTTGGTCGGCAGGGGCGGTAAACATGGTATAAAGCCGTACGGTATCCGCGCCGTAGCGTTCAATCGTCGCTTGTGGGTCAATGCCGTTGTTTTTGGACTTTGACATTTTTTCAATTTTGCCAATCGTCACAGGCTCACCGTCGGCTTTGAGGTGCGCGGCTATCGGCTGCCCTTTGTCATTAAACTCAAGGCTTACGTCATCGGCAAAATAGTAGGTTTTGCTGCCGTCAGCGTTTTGGCGATAAAACGTGCCTGCCAGCACCATGCCTTGGGTCAAAAGATTGGCAAAAGGCTCATCGCCTTGTAATAGCCCCTCATCGCGCATCAGTTTATGAAAAAACCGTGCGTATAGCAGGTGTAAGACCGCGTGTTCAACACCGCCAACGTATTGATCAACCGGCAACCATTTATCCGCCGCCGCTTTATCCACCATCGCATCTTGACTGTGTGGTGAGGCAAAGCGCGCTTGGTACCAGCTTGACTCAACAAACGTATCAAACGTGTCAGTTTCACGCTTGGCAGGCTGGCCACAGCTTGGGCAAGTGGTATCGGTGAATGATGGCAAGTGGTTAAGCGGATTGCCGCGCCCATCAGGCACCACATCGGTGGGCAGCACCACAGGCAAATCCGCCTCAGGCACAGGCACAGCCCCGCAATGCGCACAGTTAATCACAGGAATCGGGCAGCCCCAATAACGCTGACGCGATACCCCCCAATCGCGCAAACGGTAATTGATGGTTTTCTCGGCTAAGCCTTGTGGCGCAAGTTTGGCTAAAATCGCCGCAAACGACTCGGCAAAATTCATACCGTCAAGCTCACCTGAGTGCACGGCCACACCGTTTTGCTTATCGCCATACCAGTCTTGCCATGTGGTTGGGTCAAACGCATTTTGTCCTGCCACCGCCACGACTTGCTGAATCGGAAGACCGTATTTATTGGCAAATTCAAAATCACGCTCATCATGGGCAGGCACAGCCATCACCGCACCTGAGCCGTAGCTCATCAACACATAGTTGGCAACCCACACAGGGATAGCTTGCCCCGTCAAAGGATGGCGAACCGTCAGCCCCGTATCCATGCCAAGTTTTTCGGCTTTGGCAATATCGGCCTCTGCGACCGAACCTTGCTTGATGGTATGAATAAAATCCGCCAACGCAGGGTTGTTTGCGGCCGCGTGCTGCGCCAAGGGATGCTCGGCAGCAACAGACACATACGTCACACCCATCAACGTATCAGGACGGGTGGTAAACACGTCAAGCGTACGCGCCTCACCCGCTAAGGTATAAGGAAAGCGCAGCTCCATACCCTCAGAGCGCCCAATCCAGTTACGCTGCATGGTGATGACTTGCGGCGGCCAATGCCCCTCAAGCTTATCCAAATCGTTGAGCAGCTCCTCGGCGTACGCGGTGATATTAAAGTAATACATCGGAATTTCGCGCTTTTCAACCAACGCGCCCGACCGCCAACCGCGCCCATCAACCACCTGTTCATTGGCAAGCACCGTGTTATCCACAGGGTCCCAATTCACCGTTGAGAGTTTTTTATACACCAAGCCTTTTTTGAACAACTGCACAAACAGCCATTGCTCCCAGCGGTAATATTCAGGCGTACAAGTCGCAAACTCGCGCGACCAATCAATCGACAGCCCCAAAGACTTAAGCTGCGCGCGCATATTTTCAATATTGGCAAACGTCCATGCCGCAGGCGCGACCCCATGCGCAATTGCCGCATTCTCTGCAGGCAAGCCAAACGCATCCCAGCCCATCGGCTGCAACACCTCATCACCCTTGAGACGATAATAACGGCTTAGCACATCGGTAATCGTATAGTTACGCACATGCCCCATATGCAGCTTGCCACTTGGGTAGGGGAACATCGACAGCAAATAGCGCGTTGGCTTATCCGTTGGCGCGTTGCTGACGTGATAACGCTTATCTGCCGCCCATTGCTGTTGCTGGGCGGTTTCGATGGCTTGGGGTTCGTATTGCGGATCAATGGTGGTTGATTTCATAACAATTTGGTAAACAATCTAACGGTGTTAAAATAAAACGACTAAACAGGCAAAATGATTGGTAAGATAAAACAGTAAGACCAAGCTAAGCCGCATAGCATACCGCAAAACAGGCTAAATTGCGATATGCGCACAGCGGTTTTATCACGTTTAAAAAGGAGTGATGGGTATGGCAACCTACCAAGTGTATGGCATCAAAAACTGCACCACCGTCAAAAAAGCACTGGCGCAGCTTGATAACACGGACAAAGACTACCATTTTACCGATTTTAAAAAAACAGGCGTCGATGAGCATCTGTTACGCGCTTGGATTGCCCAAGCAGGCTTAGCGCAGATTTTAAACAAAAACAGCCTAACATGGCGCAGATTATCGCCCGATGAACAAGCCACTGCCAGTACGCTTGATGGCGCAGTGGCATTAATGATGGCAAAACCCAATCTGATTAAACGCCCGATTTTACAACACGCTGATGGCCTGATTGTCGGCTTTAATCAAGCGGCTTATCAAGCGTTGATATAAAGCTTGCGGTGATTGAATAATAACCACAAAAAAAGCGGATTTTATCATCCGCTTTTTTAATTGAAGGCTTGCATTAACCACTAACTGGCGTTGCTGGCCGCTGCACTGGTACTAGCGGTTGCGGCCGCGGTGTTATCGCCTGCCGCTGTGCTTGCACTGCCTGACGCAGGGGCTGCACTTGCTGAGCCTGCCATTTCTTTACTATCAGGCACATCTTTGCTGTGGTCGCTTAGCTGATACACATACGCCGCCAACAGCATGATACGTTCTTCACCCAATTTGGTATCCCAGTGTGGCATCACACCAGCACGTCCACCGCGCAGCGTTTCGCGTACAGTTTCACGGTCACCGCCGTATAGCCAGATGTTGTCCGTCAAGTTTGGCGCGCCCACGTCGTGGCTACCTTTGGCATTTTCACCGTGGCAGACCGCACAGTTGGCTGAGTAAATCGCTTTACCTTGCGCCACAAGGGTTGGGTCAAGCTTACCGTTTTGTGCACCGCCATGTTCTGATGACAATGACAAAACGTATTCAGAGGCAGCGCGTACCCCGTCTTCACCAATTTGTGATTTCCAAGCAGGCATACCGCCGATACGGCCGTGGTTTAGCGTCATCAAGATGTTTTCAGGTTTACCACCGTACAACCAATCGTTGTCGGTCAAGTTGGGAAAACCTGGTGCACCGCGTGCTTGTGAGCCATGACACACCGAACAGTTTTGTAAGAACAAACGCTGACCAATTTTAACCGCTTGTGGGTTTTGTGACAGCTTCAAAACAGCAGGCGCAAGTAGTTCAATGTTTTTGTCGATCTCAGCTTTAAGATCAGCATCTTCACCTTGCTTTTTCATTTGCTCGGTTTGTAGCTTATCAATCTTTTGTAACACTTGCGTTGTCTGTGGGTCTTGCAAGATTTTTTCATTAAAAGTATTGATAAACAGGGCGTTGTTGCGCTCAAGGTCGCTGGCAAGCTCATTGGCACTTGTCCAAGGCACTTCTTGACCATCAACCTTGACGGTGGCCAGACCTTTCCAATGCGATGGCAAAATAGAAGGGTAGAGCAGCATATACACCAATGCCCATGCCAACGTACCCCAAAAGATGACTAACCACCACTTTGGCAACGGACCATCACGCTCAGAGATCCCATCATACACGTGCCCTGTCGTGCCTTCTTCATCCAATTCTGGACGAAAGCGCTGCGTGCTTGCTAGCCAGTATAAAATCCACGCCCAACAGCCGATGGAAAGTATCGTTACCCAAATATTCCAAAATAGGCTCATTTGTTATCCTTATCACGTCGTGATGCGTCTGACAAATCGGTCACGTCAGCCACTTTTTCGTCATTCAAGTCGTCATCTAACGCAAGTTTTGCATCTTCCTCAAATCGTTTGCGGTTGCGTGGTGAGTACGCCCACCACACAATCGCCAAGAATGCCGTGAACGCGGCGACTGTTGCAATACTGTGTAACGTCGCCAGCGACATTAGCGTTGTCCTTGCATGGCAGTGCCAAGCTGTTGTAGATAGGCGACCAACGCATCAAGCTCAGTCTTACCTTGTACGGCATCGGGCGCGGCAGCGATATCAGCATCGCTATAGGGCACACCAAAGTTGTCGCGGAATAAACGCATCTTGGCTTGTACTTGCTCTCCATTGACCGTATGCTTATCTAGCCACGGAAATGGCGGCATAACCGACTCAGGTACCAACGATTGCGGATTGATTAAGTGTTTGCGTTGCCAGTCATCTGAATAACGCCCCCCCACACGCGCAAGGTCTGGGCCGGTACGTTTTGAACCCCACAAAAAGGGATGATCCCAAGCAGATTCTGCGGCGCGAGAATACGGCCCATAACGCTCAACCTCAGCTCGCAATGGACGCACCATTTGGGTATGACACACGTGACAACCTTCGCGGATATAGATATCACGCCCTTCAAGCTCAAGCGCCGTCCACGGCTTCATGTTTGGTAGTGGCTGATTGACCTCTTTGGTAAAAATCAGTGGTACGATTTCAACCAACGTTGCAAAGCTGATTGACACCACGATGAGTGTCAATAGCAAACCTGTGTTACGTTCAATAATATCGTGAGAAAATTTCATCGTCTTGCCCCTTACGCTTGCTTAACCAACACAGGTGTTGCTTGCGCCTCAGGCGTGGTTGTGGTGATTGCCTCTTGACGTGAAGGCATTTTAATCGTGCGATACACGTTGTATGCCATAACAAACATACCAGATAGATACAACAAACCACCAAACGCACGACCAATGTATGGCAAGTGTGAGAACGCGACGGTATCTACAAAGCTATACACCAACGTACCATCTGGGTTGGTTGCGCGCCACATCATGCCTTGACCAATACCTGAAATCCACATAGATACGATGTAAAAAATCGTTCCGCTTGTGGCTAGCCAAAAGTGGGTCGTGATAAGGCTGGTAGAGTACATACGCTCTTTGTGCCAAATACGTGGAATCAACACATACAATGAACCAATGGTAATCATACCAACCCAGCCCAATGCGCCTGAATGCACGTGACCTACCGTCCAGTCTGTATCGTGCGACAACGCATTGACCGTCTTAATAGACATCATCGGGCCTTCAAACGTAGACATCGCATAGAACGACAACGCCACAATCAAGAAGCGGATAATCGGGTCAGTACGCAGCTTATCCCAGCTACCTGACAAGGTCAAAACACCATTAATCATACCGCCCCACGATGGCGCGAATAGAATCAACGAGAACACCATACCCAAAGACTGTGTCCAGTCTGGCAAGGCTGAATAATGTAAGTGGTGACCACCTGCCCACATATACGCACTGATGAGCGCCCAAAAGTGGATAATTGATAAACGATACGAGTAAATCGGACGGCCAATTTGCACGGGCACAAAGTAATACATCATACCCAAGAATGCCGCGGTCAGATAAAAACCGACCGCGTTATGTCCGTACCACCATTGCACCATCGCATCGGTTGCACCGCCATACAGCGAATAAGACTTCCACAAGGTCAATGGAATGGCCATATTATTGACCACATGCAGCAGGGCGATGGTCACAATAAACGCACCAAAGAACCAGTTTGCCACATAAATGTGTGAAGTCTTACGCTTGATAAGCGTACCAAAGAACACAATCGCGTAGGATACCCACACAATCGTAATCAAAATATCAATTGGCCACTCAAGCTCAGCGTATTCTTTGCTGGATGTAATGCCAAGCGGTAAGGTAATCACCGCCGACAAAATCACTAAATTCCAACCCCAAAACGTGAACCATGCCAAATACGGCGCAAATAGCCGTGTTTTACAGGTGCGCTGCACGATATAATATGACGTGGCAAACAGCGCACAACCCCCAAACGCGAAAATCACCGCGTTGGTATGCAGCGGACGCAAGTGGCTAAACGTCAGCCACGGAATACCAAAATTTAGCGCGGGAAATGCTAATTGCGACGCAATGAACACCCCCACACCCATACCGATAATACCATACACCACGGCCATGATTGAGAAATACTTAATAATCTCAATATCATAGTCGTCGGTGACAGGTACTGCTGTGGTTTGTACATTCATTCGATGTTTTCCTTGACAGCTTGTAGCCCAAACAGATGCCACCTAGATTTGCACCCGTGTAATATTATGAATTTGGCACAAACAATAGGTCAGTTGCTAGCTGGCGATAAGCGAGCACGCTGCTAGACACCCGTTTTTAACGTCTTATTGTAACGTAAAGTTTGCTAAATAGCACCCAGTGTAACGTAAGGAATGCCAAAAAATCCGTCAAAATACGGGTAAAAAAGTTTTTGCCTTACCATTATAATACGAAAACCAACCAAAATCCCATAAATATTGTAAGGAATTTGCCAAATTTACATAAACGCCTTGTCCATCGCTGCCGCTTGACAAGTCGCTTAGACTTGCTATGATAACCCTTCACACAAGATTTACATCTTATTTTCATCTTTTTGACATCGACAGTGACAGCACAAGCAAGGTAGCACACTATGGCAAAGGCAAAATTTTTATCCGATGATTGGTTTGCACAGGTAAATCAGCTTACCCAAGACGCAGGTGACCTAGACTTACCACCTGCGATAGCAGGCCTTAACATGAACTTTGAGGTCTCAGGTTTACAAGACCAACCCGTTAGCGCGTCATTCTCAAACGGCACGATTCACCAAGGCAGTGATGACAACGCGGCCACCACCGTACACCTAGACGCGGATACGCTCAAGGCGGTGATGCTAGATGGTGATACCAACCGCGCGATGGAAGCCTTTATGACGGGTAAAATCCGCGTCGATGGCGATATGGGTCAGCTGATTACCATGCAATCAGGCAAACCAAGCCCCAAACAACGCCAACTGTTTGAAAAAATTCTAGCAATCACGGATTTGTAAATCATCAATCCGTGTGATGCTAAATAAAAAAGGCAAACCGATTGGTTTGCCTTTTGTGGTTGTAGGGCGTTTGACTTGATAAGACGGTTGTTGTAAGACAATTTAAACCATTAAAATCGCTTTAACCCATTTGAATGCTTTAATACACCAAATAAACAGGCGATATAAAAGCAGTGGGCTATTATTTTTTGTTAATAACGTACGGTTATATACCCTCAAGCTGACGGTTGGTTTTGATTCTCTTGATAAATTGTGCCTTGTAGCCAGATGTTGGCTTGAATGTAATCATTGACTTGGATGCTATCATCAACATCTTTTTGATGAACCGCCAAGCGAATCACGACAGGCTTATCCAAGCTTTCACGCAAAATCACCACATCGAGCAGCACAAACGCTTGTCCGTCAAATGTCGTGGCGGATTTGCCAATCACTTGCCCTTGGCACCACGCTTCATCTTGCTGCCCGATGGTGTCGCCAAACAAATACGCGCACATATCACCCACGTTGATATGGACTGGCGCAAGTGGCAATTCATCGGGGGCAGGTTGCCACGCTGCGATTTGGGCTTGTAAGTCGGCAGGTGGTTTGCCGTTGTGCTGTGCCATGATGGCATTAAACGCGCGATGGTAGCGAATCGCCTCGGGGTCATCCACCACAATGACTTCATCGCGCTTGCTGCGGCTGACCTCATACGCCAATGCCGATAGATTGACGTAATAACGTTGTCCTTTGCGGTAGTGGTCGCGGTTGATGCTGTAATACGGGTCAAACGCATACATCACGGTGTCATCATCTAGCTGAAGGCGCAACACCGCCTCAAGTGTGGTTGGGGCTTGATAGATGGTTTCAATCGTTGCCCACCGCCCATAGGGGCTATCAACACAGGGATACGCATTGATAAAGCGTGTTGGTTTTTGCTGATCATCTAGTGCAATGAGCTGGTTGAGGTGGATCGGTGCATTACCCGTCAAAAGCAAATGTGAGCGCGGCGCTGTGCTGTCTGCCAGTGGTTTGGGCATAGCGCAAGTGTCAATGTGTTCGCGTAGCCAACGTGGCACATCGTCGCTGATGGTTTGGGTAAAACAGCGCCAATGGTCGGCATGCCCGACAATTTGTTCTGGTGTTAAATCGATGATATCGGGCTGTTGGCTGGGCGAGGTCATGGCATTGTCCTTGTTCAAATACGTCATCGCAAAACTAACTATCTACTTAATAGCTTGGTAGGCCGAACACGTCGGCGGTTGGTGTTGTTATGGGGGCAGACGTGGGATTTTCCATAGATTTTGCCAATAGCAAGCGATTTTTGCTCAATTCTGTGATTGATTTTATTAATTCTGGGTAAATTTGGGCAGTGACGGAGGTGTTATGGCGCAAATTTTTTGCTATTTTGCGCCAATTTGTGGCAGACTATGGGCTTTTGATTGACCTTCAATGCCGAATAAATACGGGCGTTGAGACGGATTGACTTGGGACAGCGAGTGCAATGCAAAAAGGTATGTTTCGGCCATTGGCGTTGTTTGTTGGGCTGCGTTATACACGCGCCGAACGCAGCAACCGCTTTATTTCATTTATCTCGCTGATTTCGATGATTGGACTGACGCTGGGTGTGGCGGTGCTGATTACCGTGCTGTCGGTGATGAATGGTTTTGACCGTGAGATCAAAAGCCGAATTTTGGGCATGGTACCGCAAGCCACCGTCACGGCAAATCAGATTATTCCAAATTGGCAAGCACTGGCGCAGGATATCGCCAACAACCCCAAGGTTGAGGCTGTCGCGCCGTTTATCCAGCTGCAAGGGATGCTGACGGCAAACGGGCAGGTAGCAGGCGCGGTGGTGACGGGCGTTGTACCTGACTATGAAAAACAGGTGTCAATTATTGGGCAGCATATGCAGGCAGGATCGCTTGATACGCTGCGCGGTGGTGAGTTTACTATCGTTTTGGGCAAAGACATGGCGCAAGGCATGGGGCTTGATGTGGGTGATAAAGTCACCTTGGTGCTACCTGAAGCCTCGCCATCGCCTGCAGGCGTGATTCCACGGTTTAAACGCTTTACGGTCAGCGGCATCTATGACATCAGCGCTGAGGTTAATAGCGTGATGGCGTATATTCCCATGCAGGATGCGGCGCGGCTGCTACGACTGCCCGATGGCGCGCAAGGCGTGCGTATGAAGCTCAATGATTTGTTCGCCGCGCCACAGGTCGCCCAGCAAGCGGCAAATCTGCAGCCAAATTTGCTGATGCCCAGTGACTGGACGGTGACGCATGGCAATTTGTTTAGCGCGATTCAGATGGAAAAAGCCATGATTGGCTTGCTGTTGTTTTTGATTGTGTTGGTGGCGGCGTTTAATATTGTCTCATCGCTTGTTATGCTGGTGACGGACAAAAAAGCCGATATCGCAATTTTAAAGACCTTTGGCGCGTCGCCCAAGCTTATCACGCAAATTTTCATGGTGCAGGGGTTGTTCATTGGTGTGGTTGGCACGCTGGCGGGCACAGCACTTGGGATTGTGATGGCGTTATCAGTCAGCCCTGTGATTGGCGCGATCAACAACGCGTTTAAGTTACACTTGTTTGACGCCTACCCCGTGCAGTACTTGCCGTCGCATTTAGAATGGCAAGACGTGGTGATTATCGTTGCTGCTTCATTGGTCATTAGCTTTGTGGCAACCATTTATCCTGCGCGCCGCGCTGCCAGCATCCAGCCTGCGCAAACCTTGCGTTATGAATAACCCAATCTTGCTAAAAATATTTCACAAAAGTAGCCGATTATGCCAACTGCCGAACCGATTTTAACCGCCAAACAAATCACCAAAGCCTACCAAGACGGCAAAACCGTGACACGCGTGCTTGATGGGCTAGATATCAGCGTGCAACAAGGTGAAAAAATCGCCATCGTCGGTACCAGTGGCTCAGGCAAAAGCACGTTATTGCATATTTTGGGCGGGCTGGATGTGCCGACGTCAGGCGAGGTATGGCTGCATGGGCAGTGTGTTAATCAGCTCAATGAAACCCAACGCGGACAGCTGCGCAATCAGCATTTGGGTTTTATTTATCAATTTCACCATCTATTGGCGGAATTTAACGCGGTTGAAAACGTCGCCATGCCGCTATTGATGCGCCCCGATGTGCCGATTGATACCGCACGTCAACGCGCAACCGATTTGCTTAAGCGCGTGGGGCTGGGTCATCGGCTGGGTCATCGCCCCGGTGAGTTGTCGGGCGGTGAGCGGCAACGGGTGGCGATTGCGCGCGCGTTGGTCACACAGCCGTCGCTGATTTTAGCCGATGAACCGACGGGAAACTTGGATTACGCCAACGCGCAGGCGATTTTTGAGATTTTAAGCGAGCTGCAAGCCAGTTTTAACACCGCGCTGTTGATGGTGACGCATGACCGCCAGCTAGCCAGCCTTGCTGACCGTCAGTTGGCATTGCAAAATGGCGCATGGGTGAACTAAATCAAAACTCTTTGAACAAAAAACCGCTGATAAACGCAAAATACTCACGCAGCCACACCGCAGGGCGCATGACGGGTGGGGTAGGCGCATCCATCATCATGACACTGGCTAAACCTTGGTGTTGGGCAATCGCCTGTGCGCGTAAGGTATGAAAATCACTGGTCACAATCACCACAGGGTCAGTCGGCATGATGCCATGCGCGCGCAAAATCGGTAAACTGTTGGCAATATTCAGCGCGGTGCTGGTGCTTTGACGCTCCAATGCCATGCGCCGCGCCGCAATGCCATAGCGCGTGTGTAGATAATTTGCCATAACCTCAGCTTCGCTTTGGGTGTCACCGCGACTACCACCACCTGTTAGCACAATCAGCGCATGGGGTGCTTGGTTGGCAAGCAATGCTGCACGGTCAAGGCGCGCGGCCAGCGTCGGGGTGGGTTGTCCGTTTTTAAAACCCGAACCCAGCACCATGATGGCGCGTGCCGTACCGACCGCAGGGGTGTGGTGCAAATGTTGATTGAGTACCAGACAAAACCCGATAAAACTTGCCAACCACACGCCAAACCCAAACCACACGCCTTGCCACAGTCGTCGCCATGTTGGACGTTGGCGCAGCCAGTTTTGCAAGCGTTGCCAGTAGATGCCATGCCCCGTCAATGCCGCGCCAATCGCTAGCGGCAGCAGCGTACCCAAATGGATTTTACGCTGCACCAGCAAAACAAGGCTATACGCTATCATCACCGAGCCGACGCTGATGCAGCCAACACGCGCGTACCGTATGAGCCGAGCAGGCAAAACAAAATGTGGCGAGGTTGGTAAAAAAGTGCGCGGCATGGTACACCTAGTTTTTGGGTTGATTTTGCGGTATTTTAACCAAAAAAAGCTTCAACCAAAAAAAAGCCGAGCAATGCCCGACTTTTTTGACAGCTGACGATGGCTTGCATTTAGCGCATCAGTAGCGTATTGATGCGTTTAAGGTACGCGGCAGGGTCATCTAGCTGACCGCCTTCGGCCAGTAACGCTTGGTCAAAAATCACCTGCGCCAAATCGTCAAACTGCTCCGCGCTGTCAAGTTTTTGAATCAGCGGATGGTTAGGATTGACTTCCAAAATCGGCTTGGTTTCTGGCACGGGTTGCCCCATCTGTTTGAGCATTTGCACCATCTGTGGCGACAATTCGCCGTCAGCGGTGACCAGCAGGGCAGGGCTATCGACCAAGCGGTTGGAGACGCGCACATCTTTGGCACGGCTTGACAGCACGGTTTTAAGCTTATCCACCACAGGCTTCATGGTTGCCTCGGCTTCTTCGGCTTGTTTTTTCTCCGCCTCGTCGGTCAAGTCACCCAAATCTACCGCACCTTTGGCGATGTTTTGTAGCGGTGTGCCGTCAAATTCATGCAAGAAGTTCATCGCCCATTCATCGACGCGCTGGGTCATAAGGATGACTTCAATGCCTTTTTTCTTAAAGACTTCTAGCTGTGGGCTGTTTTTGGCAGCCGCCAAGCTGTCGGCGGTCAAGTAATAAATCGCCTTTTGCCCGTCTTTCATACGTGCTTTGTAGTCTTCAAGACTGGTTGCCACGTTGTCATCGGTGGTGGTGGCATAGCGCAGCAGCTTGGCGATACGCGCTTGGTTGGTTTGGTCTTCGCCCAATCCTTCTTTGAGCACTTCACCAAATTCTGTATAAAACTGTTGGTATTTGTCTTGTTTTTCGGCCTCGTCGCTGTTGGCTAGGCTTGCCAATAAGGTCAAAACGCGGCGCGCATTGCCGTCACGGATGGCTTTGACATCACGGCTTTCTTGCAAAATCTCGCGGCTGACGTTGAGTGGCAAGTCGGCGGTATCAATCACACCTTTGACAAAGCGCAGATACATGGGCAATAGCTGCTCGGCATCATCCATGATAAACACGCGTTTGACGTAGAGTTTTAGCCCGTGTTTTTGTTCACGGTGGTATAGGTCAAACGGCGCTTTTTGTGGGATATACAGCAGCTGGGTGTACTGCAAACGCCCCTCAACGCGGTTGTGTGTCCAAGTTAGCGGCGGCTCAAAGTCATAAGTTAAGTTTTTGTAAAACTCGATGTATTCATCGTCACTGATGTCACTGGGTGTACGCGTCCACAAGGCGTTGGCTTGGTTGATGGTTTCCCATTCATCGGTGAGTACCATCTCGCCTTTGGGCACGGCGTTTTCGTCCGCATCGTCAGGCAGCGCTTCTTCTTGCCACACTTCTTTACGCATTTGGATGGGCAAGCTGATGTGGTCAGAGTATTTATTGACAAGGCTTTTGATTTTGTGGCGGTCTAGGTATTCGCTGTACTCATCTTTGATGTGCAGGCTAATCACTGTGCCGCGCGTGGGCTTGTCGATGGCTTGGGTGGTAAATTCGCCCGTGCCGCTTGATACCCAGCGCACACCATTGCTGGCAGGTTCGCCTGCTTTGCGGGTATCAACGCGGATGGTATCGGCGACGATAAAGCCAGAGTAAAAGCCCACGCCAAATTGCCCAATCAAGTTGCCATCTTGTTTTTGCGCGTCGCTAAGCTTATCCAAAAATGCTTTAGTGCCAGACTTGGCGATTGTGCCCAAGTTTTCGATGACATCGGCTTCGTTCATGCCAATGCCGTTATCCATAAAGCGGATGATGCTGGCGTCTTTGTCGATATCAATGCGAATGTGCAAGTCGCTGTCGCCTTCATACAAGCTATCATCTTGGGTGGCTTCAAAACGCAGCTTATCGCACGCATCTGAGGCATTTGACACCAATTCACGCACGAAAATATCGGCATTTGAGTACAGTGAATGGGTGACAAGGTGCAACAGTTGGGCGACCTCGGCTTCAAAGACGTGATTTTTGGCTTCGCCTGTGGTGGCGGTGTCCTGATGCAATGGTTCTTGTGACATAGTTTTCCTAAAATACTGTCAAATGTTGAAAAATTTAACAAATTCACCGTTTGACCGCTGTCACATGCTGGGGAAAGCCCCAACCAAACAACGTGCCAAGCGTTACGCAAAAGGTATGGTTGTGCCATACATGCTGGCTTATACTTGTGGTTTGGGCAAGATTTTTTCAAGCAATTTTAATGTCACTGAAAGCGTTAAACACCAAAATCGAGGTCGGTATGATGGTTTTTACCAAATCCACATGGGCTAGCGTTGTGGTGGCAGGCATGGCGGCATTGAGCCTAAGCGGCTGTGCCACCAATAGCGCGCGCCTTGTCAGCCCATCACCTGTCACTGTCGGCGGACAACGCGACGCGCACGGCTGCCTAAGCGCGGCAGGGCAAACATGGTCATATCTCAAACAGCAATGCTGGCAGACGTTTAGCGCGGCCGATATTCGTTTTGACCAACCTCACAACGGCACGACGTATCGCGTGGCGGTGATTTTATCCGATGACCGTCAGCAGGCCGAAGTGTTTGCGATCGATGTGCCGCCCCATACGATTTTGACGGCGGTCAAAGGTGGCTATGTGTCGGCAGATGGGCGTTTGCGGCTACTAAACACCGCCCGCGGTTGGCGTCTGCTGACGCAATAACTCGGGCGATAGGCTAGCCGACAGCCCATCGCATAAGCGTGGCAATGGGCGTTTGGGTGGTGAAACGGTTTTGGGGCAGACCAATGAATTTAGACGTCAGCCCGTGGCGTGCGCAACGCTTTGGGCAGGCTAAACGTCACATGCTCCTCAATGCCTGATAGCTCAACGGGTTTTTTGCCGCCCCATGTTTGCAAAGTATCCAAAACCTCTTGAATCAGCACCTCAGGCGCGGATGCCCCTGCGGTTACGCCAACGCTGTCCACACCCTCAAACCAAGCAGGCTGCATTTGCGCAGCGTTGTCAATCAAATATGCTTTTGCGCCCAAGCGTTCTGCCAGTTCGCGCAAACGGTTGGAATTCGATGAATTTGGCGAGCCGACGACCAACACCACTTGGCACGCCTGTGCCAAATCTTTGACCGCGTCTTGGCGGTTTTGGGTGGCATAGCAAATATCGTCTTTGCGTGGGGCATGGATTTTTGGAAATTTGTCTTTGAGCGCGTCAATCACGCCTGCAGTGTCATCCATGGATAGCGTGGTTTGGGTGACAAACGCCAGCTCGGTGTCTTGTGGCAAGTCCAGCTGTGCCACGTCTTGCACGTCTTCAATCAGATGAATGCGTCCGCCGTATTGTGGGTCAAAGCGCCCCATCGTGCCCTCAACCTCGGGGTGTCCTGCGTGCCCAATCAAAATCGCGTCCATGCCCGATTTGGCAAACTTATTGACCTCGATATGAACCTTACTGACCAAGGGGCAAGTCGCGTCAAACACGGTCAAATCACGGCGTTCGGCCTCGTCCTCGACGGCTTTAGACACGCCGTGCGCTGAGAAAATCACAATCGCACCGTCGGGTACTTCGTCCAACTCCTCAACAAACACCGCGCCACGCCGCGCCAAATCATTGACGACAAATTTGTTGTGCACCACTTCATGGCGTACATAAATCGGCGGCTCAAAACGTGCCAGTGCCTCATTGACAATCGCAATGGCGCGGTCTACCCCAGCACAAAAGCCGCGTGGGTTAGCAAGTAAAATCTGCATGGTTATATCGCTTATGGTTGAAAATGCAAAAAAAATGCTTGGATAAATTTTGCCGTCTATTGTACCTGTTTTCAAGCCAATACGGCACGATTGGACAAATAAAAATGCCACAACCCATGCGCTGGACGAATTTGGCAAAACGCACAGCCGCAAAACTGCTACAATACGCCCAACGCACAACGCCACAAAAGGAACAAGCATGACGACAGGTTCATTGTTTATCATCACTGCCGCCTCGGGCACAGGCAAAACCTCACTGGTCAAGCAGCTACTTGCCACCACCAATGATTTGGCGGTCAGCATATCGCACTCAACGCGCGCACCACGCCCCGGTGAAGTCGATGGACAGCACTACCATTTTGTCAGCCGTGCGGCGTTTCAAGCCATGATTGGACGCGGTGAGTTTTTGGAATTTGCCGATGTGTTTGACAATTTTTATGGCACTTCACAGGCCTCGGTCGATAAAATGCTGGCAAGCGGGCTGGATGTGATTTTAGAAATTGACTGGCAAGGCGCGTTGCAAGTGCAAAAACTGCGCCCCGATGCCATTTCGGTGTTTATCTTACCGCCAGACCGCCAAAGCCTGCGCCAACGCCTATCAACACGTGCCCAAGACAGCGCTGAGGTCATCGAAAAACGCTTGGCAGGTGCGGTGCGCGATATGCAGCAGTACCTGCATTTTGATTATGTTGTGGTCAATGACAATTTTGATGTCGCGCTGGCTGACCTCAAAGCCATCATCATGGCAAATCGGCTGACGCTTGCCAAACAGCAGCAGGCGCAAGCGGCGCGTATTGAGCGTTTACTAAGCGAGTAGTTAAGATGTGATACGCAAAAACCGCCCATAACAGGCGGTTTTTGATGATGGGTAAAACATGGTGGCGTGTTTTACGCCTCTTGGACAAAGTAGCCGTTATCAAACGCCATGATGGGGTCAGTACCTGCCTTGACCATCGCCACATGGCCGTGCAGGCGCGGCAGCATACGGGCGACAAAATAATCCGCCAATTTGGCTTTATTGGTATAAAACTCACCATCTTTGCCGTGCGCGGCTTCTACCATCAAGCCAAACATATACGCAAAGCTGACGTAACCAAATGCCGCCAAGTAATCCACCGCACAGCCGTTAATCGCGTCAGGTTTGTGTTGGATTTGTCCAAGCACGGCTTGGGTCAAGTCCGCCAAGGTGTCGGCACTGGTCAAAATCGCTTGCTTGATGGCATGGTTAGCTTGCATGTTGTTGGCAAAGTCGCGCATCTCGGCAAGGTAGGTTTCGACAAACGCGCCGCCGTTTTTGGCAACTTTACGCCCCAGCAAATCCAGTGATTGCACACCGTTGGTGCCTTCATAGATTTGTGAAATGCGTGTATCACGGACGATTTGCTCCATCCCCCATTCGCGGATATAGCCATGCCCACCAAACACTTGTTGGCAATCGATGGTCGCCTCTAGCGCGCGATCGGTCAAAAATGCTTTGGACACGGGGGTCAAAAGTGCGACGCGGTCGGCAGCGGCTTTTTTGGCGGTGTTGTCGGTGCTAAATTTGTAAATATCTAGCTGCTTGGCAACGTACATGGCAAAGCAGCGCGACGCTTCGCTGACCGCTTTGGCGTTAAGAAGCATACGGCGCACATCGGCATGGTGAACAATCGGGTCGGCGTAGTTTACGGGGATGTCCGAGGGTTTGTTGGGGTCTTGCGTGCTGTGGTCGGCGCGTCCTTGTACGCGGTCATTGGCGTATAGCGCCGCGTTTTGGTAGGCAAGCTCTGTACCACCGATGCCTTGTAAGCCCATGGTCAGACGCTCGTAGTTCATCATGATGAACATGGAGGCAAGGCCCGTGTTTTCTGCGCCAATCATCCAGCCTTTAGCCCCATCAAAGTTCATCACGCAGGTGGCCGACGCTTTGATACCCATTTTGTGCTCAATCGAACCACAGGCTAGGCTGTTGCGCTCGCCCAAACTGCCATCGGCATTGACCAAGAATTTTGGCACAACAAACAATGAAATACCCTTTGAGCCAGCAGGCGCGTTGGGGGTTTTTGCCAGCACCAAATGAATGATGTTTTGAGTTAAATCATGCTCGCCTGCGGTGATGAAAATTTTAGTGCCTGTGATGGCATAAGAGCCGTCATCGTTGGGTACGGCGCGGGTTTTGATGATGCCCAAGTCTGTACCTGCATGCGGCTCGGTTAGGCACATGGTGCCCGACCATTCGCCTGAGTAGATTTTTTCAAGGTAGGTTTGTTTTTGCTCGTCGCTGCCTGCATTGAGCAAGCACATCGCCGCACCGCCTGATAGGTTGGGGTAGAGCGCGAACGATTGGTTGGTAGTAAACACCATCTCTTCGGCAAGCATGGTCACCATTTTGGGCATACCTTGACCGCCGTACTCCATGTCTCCGCCCAGCCCAATCCAGCCGCCTTCGGCATATTCATGAAACGCTTCGGCAAACCCTGTCGGCGTTTTAACCTTGCCATCGCCCAAATATTGCGCGCCCTCTTCGTCACCGGTGCGGTTGAGCGGTAGCAGTGTGGTGGTGGCAAATTTTGCCATGGCTTCTAAAATCATATCGACTGTGTCGCTATCGACATGCTCAAGCGCAGGCACTTGTTGCCAAAACTCTGAGGCGTTAAATACATCGTTTAAAATAAAGCGCATGTCATCAATCGGTGCATGATAAATCGGCATAGCTATTTCCTTTTGCTAATATTTTATTTCAAAATTTGCTGATAAAAAAACTGCATAAAAATGCCATCTTAAACCTGTGGGCTTAAGATGGCGTAACACGTTTCATGGTTCACAGTTGTTTTGCAATTAAAACTGGAATTCTTCAACGTCCATTGCCATGTACGGCTCAAGCCCCGTTTCGATGCGTTTGGCATAGGTCAAGGTGCGTGGCAACAACTTGGCAAAGTAAAATTGCGCGGTTTTGATTTTGGCTTGGTAAAACGCGCGTTCGGTGGTATCGGTTTGTAGTGCAGCTTGTGCCACTGCTGCCATACGCGCCCACAGATAAGCCAAAGTCACATAACCGCTGTAGTACATATAGTCTACCGCCGCACCGCCAACCACGTCGTGGTTTTGCATGGCTTCCATGCCAACACGAGTGGTGATATCGCCCCATTCTTTGTTTAGGCGTTGTAACGGACGGATGAATTGTCCCATCTCGTCGTTATCTGCGTGTTCTTGACAGAATTTATGAATCACTTTGGTGAAGTTACGCAGCAATTTACCTTGTGAGCCCAAGACTTTACGCCCTAACAGATCAAGCGCCTGAATCTCGGTTGTGCCTTCGTACAAGCAAGCAATGCGCGTGTCGCGGACGTTTTGCTCCATGCCCCATTCGCGGATAAAGCCGTGGCCGCCATACACTTGTACGCCGTGGTTGGCCGCTTCATAGCCTGTTTCGGTCAAAAACGCTTTGGCAATCGGCGTTAATAACGACAACATTTGGTCGGCGTATTCTGCTGTTTCGCCGTCACCTTTTGCCACCACATCGGCAAACTGTGATAGATAATACACCAACGCGCGGCCGCCTTCGGCAAAGGCTTTACAGGTCAAAACCATGTTGCGCACGGCAGGGTGCACGATGATGGGGTCGGCAGGCAGGTCAGGGAATTTTGCACCGCTCAATGCGCGCATGGCCAAACGGTCTTTGGCATAGCTCAAGCCGCCTTGAAACGCCAACTCCGCCGCGGTCAAGCCTTGAATGGCCGTGCCAATCCGCGCGGTATTCATAAAGGTGAACATGCAGTTTAGGCCTTTGTTTTCAGGGCCAATCAAGTAGCCTTTGGCTTTATCAAAGTTCATCACACACGTGGCGGATGCTTTGATGCCCATTTTGTGCTCAATTGAGCCGCAAGTTACGCTGTTGCGCTCACCGATGCTGCCATCGTCATTGACGTTGAATTTTGGCACAATAAATAGCGAAATACCTTTGGTGCCTTGGGGGGCATTTGGCAAACGCGCCAACACGATATGCACGATGTTGTCTGCCATGTCGTGTTCGCCTGCTGAGATGAAGATTTTTTGCCCTGTGATGGCATAAGAGCCGTCATCGTTTGGCTCAGCTTTGGTGCGCGTGATACCCAAGTCACTGCCTGCGTGTGCTTCGGTCAAGCACATTGTGCCTGTCCACTCACCGCTGACCAATTTAAGCAGGTATTTTTGTTTTTGCTCATCGCTGCCGTGGTGTTCAATGGTGCGAATCGCGCCTTCTGACAAGCCTGGATACATTGAAAATGACCAGTTTGCCGTGCCCATGATTTCATTGACCACAGAGGCCAATGACAGCGGCAACTGCTGACCGCCAAATTCTTCATCGGCAGTCAGTGATGGAAAGCCTAACTCCCAGTACTGTTGATAGGCCTCTTTAAACCCTGCTGGCGTGGTGACATTGCCGCTGTCAAATGTACAGCCTTCTTCATCACCAGAGCGGTTTAGCGGCGCAAGCACGCTTTCGGCAAAATCTGCTGCCGCCTCGATATAGTTGTTCAAAATATCGCGGTCGTTTTCGGCATACAGGGGGATATTTTTGTAATGTTCAGAAAAATTTAACAATTCGTGCATGACAAATTGCATATCACGGATAGGGGCTTTGTATTGCATCGTGGCTTCCTTTAGCAATCGGTGGTGATGGCTCAGTCTTTGACCATCAAGGGATAAACAGCGCCGCAGCCCTGCGACAACATGCATAAAGATAGGTATTTATTGCCGCGCTGGCAAGAACAAGCTATGACTATAAAGTCATGAAAAAATCGTCAAAAAGTGCTAATGCACCTTGTCAAACCAGCGTGGTTGAACTGGATTGACCAAACACCCTTCATCGCGCTGCTTCATACCACGTGGCTAAGGCGGACAATGCCACCACAGGCGCGGTTTCGGTACGCAGTACACGCGCGCCAATTTGCCATGGATAAAAACCGCAAGCCAGCGCCGCTTGCACCTCAGCTGCCGACAAGCCACCTTCTGCCCCAATCAATAAACAAAACTGCGCCACCTGCGCTTGGCGAAACTGCTGCACAATCAAGCGCGGTGTTGTCTGTGGCGATGCGTTGTGCTCAGCCGATGGCACGGCAAGCACCAGTTTGAGCGTGGCTGGTTCGTCCATTGTCGCCAACCAATCGGCCAATGCCAGCGGTGGCAAAATTTTGGGCACGCGATTGAGCCCACATTGCTCGCACGCGGCAATCGCCACTTGCTGCCAATGGTTGAGTTTTTTGGGAATTTGCTCAGGCTTTAGGCGTACCTCGCCGTGCTGACTGGTCAAAAGCTGAATACGGCGCACGCCTGTTTCGGTGGCTTTTTGGATGGCATAATCCATGCGCTCGCCACGGCTCATCACCAGCGCGATATCTACCCCAAACGGCAACGCGCGGTCAATGGCAAAAAATTCTTCGATTTGTGCGCAGGCGGTGTTTTTTTGGACTTGGCTTAATGTGACGCGGTATTCACCGCCCGTACCATCAAACCACAACGCTTGTTCGCCAACGTGCGCGCGCAGCACCTTGACCCAATGCTGAAAAATATCGGGCGTAAGCGCAAGCGTCGCGCCTGTGTGTAGCGCGTCTTGTAGCGTATCACCGTTGTCAGATTGATAAAAAAATCGCCGCATGGTATCCATAGGTGGTAAAAATCACGCCAAACCGATATCTTGTGCCGCTGGCAAGTCATTGTCTGGCAGCGTTGCCAATCCATCAAGCAGCACATTAAACACCGTGTCCAATTCTGCCACCGTGGTCGAATACGGCGGCATCAGATACACCTGCGCGCCGATGGGGCGAATCAATACCCCCTGCTGCAAGCTGTGGCGCGCTAACGCTTGCGCCGCTTGTGCGCCTGTTGCCTGATTTTTGGCGGATAACGTAAACGCTGCAATCATCCCCGTTTGCCGTGGTTGGGCAATCTTGTCGGGATGTTGCTGCGCCAACGCGTGTAAACCCTGCGCCAGATGCGCCATGAGTGCTTGGTTGCGGGTCAAGACATCGTCGTTGGCAAAAATATCCAACGAAGCCAACGCCGCTGCCGCCGCCAACGGATTGCCCGTAAAGCTGTGCGAATGCAAAAAGCCACGCTCAAGGCGAGCATCATAAAACCCGTCATACACCGCTTGGGTGGTCATGACGCATGACATTGGCAAATAACCTGCCGTCAAGCCTTTTGACAAACACAAAAAATCGGGGCACAGTGTGGCAGCACGCGCTTGCAACGCTTGACAAACAAACATCGTACCCGTGCGCCCAAAGCCAACCGCGATTTCATCAAAAATCACCAACACGCCATAACGCTGACAGCACGCCACCGCCGCCGCCAAAAAATCCAGCGAGTACATCGCCATACCTGCCGCGCCTTGTACCAACGGCTCGACAATCAGCGCACAAATGCGGTCATGCTCAGCCGCCAGCGTCGCCTCAAGGTGGGCAAGGCAGTGCGCTTCATGGGCAGCTTGCGTCATATCAGGCGGCGCGAACAGATTACCGGGCGAGGGGGTGGTCAGCTGCTCAATGACCAACGGCTGATACTGCGCGCGAAACAGCGCGACATCCGTCACCGACAGGCTACCAAGCGTTTCGCCATGGTAGCCATGCGCCAGCGCGACAAATTTGGTTTTTGCCGTCCATCCTTGCTGCTGACAGTACTGCAAAGCCATCTTCAGCGCGACTTCCACCGCCGCTGAGCCACTGTCCGCAAAAAATACCTTCTGCAGCGGCGCAGGCGTGATATCCACCAAGCGTTCCGCCAATTCAACAATCGGTGGATGCACCACACCTGCCAATAAGGTATGCTCAAGCGTCGCCAGCTGCTCGCTGATTTTGGCATTGATGGTGGGATGGCAGTGCCCGTGTAGATTGACCCACCATGAGCTAATCATATCCAAATAGCCGTTACCATCGCTATCATACAACGTGCTGCCTTGCGCGCGCACGATGGCAAGCGGCGGCTGCTCGGCAAGGTGCTGCATTTGGGTACACGGTAGCCAAAGTGCGGTCATAGTTTGCCTGAATTTTCAAATGGTTCAGCCGTCGGGATAGCAGCTTGGCTTAAACCCAACGCCTCAATCAGCGTTTTGGTTGGGTGGGTTTGGTTCATACTATAAAAATGCAGCGCAGGCACGCCCTCTGCAATCAGACGCTCACACAAACGCATCACGACATCAAAACCAAATGCGCGAATTGCCGCGCGGTCGTCGCCAAAATCTGCCAACTGCCGACGGATATAACGCGGAATATCCGCGCCGCACATATCGGCAAAGCGCAACAAATTTGACGCGTTGGTAATCGGCATGATACCTGCCTTGAGTGCAAAGTCATCTTGCTGCACGCCGCGTTTTGCCAGCGCATCACGCAAATGCAAATAGCTGTCGGGGTTATAAAAAAACTGCGTAATCGCCGCCGACGCGCCTGCATGGTGTTTGGCAACCAGGTTGTCAATATCGCTGGCGAAGTTGCGCGCCTGTGGGTGCATCTCGGGGTATGCCGCCACCTCGATATCAAACCGCGTGCCTGCATACTCACGGATAAATTCGACCAAATTCACCGCATACGGCAGCTCACCAAAGCCCACCTGCCCCGATGGCAAATCACCGCGCAACGCCACGATTTTGCCAATACCCAACTTGGCATAGATGTCAAGCAATTCAGCGATTTCTGCCTTGCCATCACCGATACACGACAAATGCGGCGCAATCGGCGTGGTACTGACCTCGCTGAGCGTTTTGACAATACCAAGCGTGCGCGCCCGTGTTGAGCCGCCTGCGCCATAGGTCACCGAAAAATACTCAGGCTGCAAGGCGTTGAGCGTGGCAAACGTGTGCCGCAGTTTGCTTTCGGCATCGTCAGTTTTGGGCGGAAAAAATTCAATCGAAAACGGTGTGGTCATACAAAATCCAGTCATGCAAAATGCTCGCTATTATAACGGTATTTGGTTTGAATAAAATCGAATTTTTTTAAGCGTTTTTTTGAGGCGTTTTTTTTGAGTCTAAGCGTTTTGCTAAACCTAAGCGTTTTTTTAAGTAAGATTTTTTAAGATACAAACGTTATGATACAAAAACCATGTCATAAAAATGATAAAAAATGGCGACAGCCCAACGCCATCGCCATTTAATCTGCCTGTTACAGCAAAAGATTAATACTTGTATTCATCCGATTTAAACGGGCCATCAACAGGCACACCGATATAATCGGCTTGTTCTTGTGTCAGCTTTGTCAAAACCCCTGCAAAGCCTGCCACCATGGCCGCGGCGACTTCTTCGTCGAGTTTTTTCGGCAGTACCTTGACGTACACGCTACCTGCCTTGTCATCGGTTGGCAATTCGGCAAAGCGTTCTTGGTACAAATAAATTTGCGCCAATACCTGATTGGCAAATGAACCATCCATCACGCGTGAGGGGTGACCTGTCGCGTTGCCCAAATTCACCAAACGCCCTTCAGACAACAACACCAAATAATCGTTGTCATCATCTGAGCGGTATACTTGGTGCACCTGTGGTTTTACTTGAGCCCAGCGCCAGTTGTCACGCATAAACTGGGTGTCAATCTCGGTATCAAAGTGCCCGATATTACACACCACCGCACCTGCTTTTAAGGCCTTGAGCATATCGCTGTTGCACACATGATAGTTGCCTGTCGTGGTGACGATAAGGTCAGTATTTTGTAGCAAGGTTGTGTTCACCCCGTTGGCAGGATCACCGCCAACAAACGGTGAGACGACTTCATAGCCGTCCATACAGGCTTGCATCGCGCAAATTGGATCGACCTCACTGACGCGCACAATCATGCCTTCTTGCCGCAAACTTTGCGCCGAGCCCTTGCCCACATCACCATAGCCAATCACCAGCGCACGCCGACCCGACAGCAGCATGTCGGTAGCGCGTTTAATCGCATCATTGAGGCTATGGCGGCAGCCGTATTTGTTGTCATTTTTTGACTTGGTTACGGCATCATTGACATTAATTGCAGGTACTTTGAGCGTGCCTTTAGCCAGCATATCCACCAAGCGGTGTACGCCTGTCGTGGTTTCTTCACTGATGCCATGGATATTGTCAAGCATTTGTGGGTAGTGGTCGTGAATCAGCGCGGTCAAATCACCGCCATCATCCAAAATCAAATTGGCATCCCATAGCTTGCCCGATGCCTCACCGCCCTCAAAAATCTGCTGACGCAAGCACCACTCATACTCCGCTTCAGTCTCACCTTTCCACGCAAATACAGGGATACCTGCCGCCGCAATTGCCGCTGCGGCATGGTCTTGGGTAGAAAAAATATTGCACGATGTCCAGCGCACTTGAGCACCGAGCGCCACCAGCGTTTCAATCAACACAGCGGTTTGAATCGTCATGTGGATACAGCCGACGATTTTTGCGCCCTTTAGCGGCTGCTCGGCTTGGTAGCGCGCGCGAATGCCCATCAAAGCAGGCATTTCAGCTTCAGCCAGTTTAATCTCGCGCCGCCCATAATCCGCTAGGCTGATATCAGCGACTTTATAGTCATGAAATTCGTGATTGATGTTTGTAGACACTGCGTCCACTCCTTCTTGTTTCATCGTCTAAAACCAGCAAACCAAAGCCCTTGACGGTTGGTTGCCATAAGATTTCGTTTCGGCAGATGTCGTTGTTTTTTTATTTCAAAACGGATGTTTAAAACAAAAGCTAAGCCTGATTGTTTGGATAACACACCCAAACAAGCGCAACACCTCTTAGCACTGAGTGGGTATTAAGCGTTGTGGCAGACAGCACTTACCAAACCTCAGCGTGTATATTGTAGGCAAAAATCGCTGTTGTGTCATCCCAAACCTATCAACCCAAACGATACACAATATTTGTGCCAAAAACACACCCATCAAAGCATGATTTAATTGAATTATTTGCCATGATATTGGTTGAAAAAGTCGTAAGTAATTGCCATACTAAACCCAGCAATGTAGCAATTGACTGGTAAGTTTACACAAAGACTAACAAAAAGCGCATGAAGTTGCGTGACATTGCGCGAATTTTGCGCTTAAATATGCGCAAGCGATAAGTAACAAAATATGACCTGCTATTTACAGTAAGTGATATTTAGCAAAACGGGTATTGCAAGGTTACTTATTTTAAGGCTCACATGAATTGAGGAAAAGCTATGAAAGCATTGAAATTAGCAACGCTATCATCTGCAATGGTTGCAGGTAGCGCATTGGCTGCACCTGTTGTGGTTGATCAACAACCTGTTGTGGTTGCCCAGCCAGTAGCCGTTGCGCAACCTGTTGCTGTGGCTCAGCCAGTCGCAGTGGCACAGCCAGTTGAGGCAACACCTGTTGTGGTTGATCAACAAGTGGTTACCCAACCAGTGGGTGTTTCAACCACCACTTACAACCCAGCGACTGGCGTTGTTCAAAACACCACCACACAAATCGTTGAAGCTCCACGCACGGCGCTAGACACATTCTTCCACCCAGCTTCATTCGGTATCGAAGCAGGTACTTTGGGTTATGGCGCTAACATCGGTTGGTCAGTCAATGAAAACACCGAGTTGGTCGCTGGTTGGGCAGGCGGTGACATCAAAGACTTGCTTGGCGACGACTTCAAAGCACGTGGCGTAAAATACGATTACGACAAAGTTGATATGAATAACCCATACGTGGGTGTACAAATGCGTCCAGGCGCAAGCTGGTTCACAGTTGGCGCGGGTGTATTAGTACCAGACAATGAGCTTAAAGTTAAGACCCATGACTCAAGCGGTACTTTCAAAGTTGGTGGCGAAACCTACAAATTGACTGAAAACTCAGGTTTGAAAGGTGAGTTGGACTACCGTAACGACCTAGCACCTTACTTGACATTGGGTTTCCGTCCAAACCTAAACAACAACTGGGGTGTATTTGGTGAAATCGGTGCAGCCTACATGGGTAAAGCGGATGTCACAGTAGACGCTACGGGCGACAAAAAAGTTTATCGTGTAGACAACGAAACCAAAAAAGTTGTATCAGGTCCATTGAATGCTGATCCTGTAACACGTCAAGCGGCCGCTGATATCCGCGACAAAGATATCGCAGAGTGGCTACCCATCGTTAAGCTAGGTGTTAGCTACCGCTTCTAATTGGTCATGTTGGCTAAGTAATCAGCCAATGACTCAATAAAAAAGCGACACTGATTCGGGTGTCGCTTTTTTTATCCTCCGTTGCCGTAAAACCACCGACTTTAGGCGGTGGATATAAGGCAACACGGGAACTAAAATTACACACGAATTTTTTTAGCGTGTGTGTTTTACTACGTGTGCTTTACTACAAATCTTGTTAAAATAACCCCATGAAAACCCTCAAGCTACGCATACGAGATAGACACACAGACCAACTTAACCACCTAAGTGGTTCGGTCAATTTCGTGTGGAACTACATCAATGACTTGAGCCTGCAATACCTTAAACGCACAGGCAAATTCCTATCCGCTTATGATTTAAACGAATACACCAAAGGCAGCGGCGAACACCTAAACCTACACAGCCAAACCATCCAAGCCATCAACGAAACCCACGCCAAATCGCGTCGCCAATTTAAAAAAGCCAAACTAAATTGGCGCACCAACAACCCCAAGGCTAAGCGTAAATCACTGGGTTGGTTACCGTTTAAACAATCCGCCATTAAACACATCGCTACCCACCAAACAGGCAAAAAAGGATTAAAAACCACCTTACAGCTTAGCCTAGCCAAAGGGCAAAAGCTAATTATTGACCTATGGGACAGCTACAACTTAAGCCTATACCAAATTAACACCTGTGAACTGGTACAAGATAGCCGCAACCGTTGGTATGCCTGTATCACCGTCAAAGACCACCCTAAAACCACTTGTGGAACGGGTAGCGTCGGTATTGATTTAGGCTTAAAAGACAGTGCCACCGCCTCAAATGGCGACAAGCTACAAATCAAGCAAACGCTTAAATATGCCAAAGCGTTAGCCACCGCCCAACGTGCCAATAACAAACAGCGTGTCAAGGCAATCCATGCCAAAATCAAAAACACACGCCAAGACCTGATACATAAATTCACCTCCCGATTAGTCAAAGACAATGCCCTAATCGTGGTCGGTGATGTTAAAACTACCCAATTTAACAGTAAAAAAGGCAAACTAGCCAAGTCGGTTTACGATGCAGGTTGGTTTGAACTGAAACGACAACTGACCTACAAATGCGAGCACGCAGGTTGCCGTTTTGAAATCGTGAATGAGCGATACACTACCCAAACTTGCTCGTGCTGTGGCGATATGTCCAGTAGTCCGAAAGGTAGAGCAGGTTTGCGAATAAGAGAATGGACTTGTGCAAAGTGTGGCACATGGCATGATAGAGATATCAATGCCAGTCGGAACATTCTTGCGGTCGGGCTTGACCGTCTGGGGGCAGGAATCCCCTCACTTTAGGGAGGGGAGGAAGTCAAACACATTGTCTTTACAATGATGTCCACACAACGATTCAGATCAAGGCGCGGTTGCCGAACGGTTGAAGACAGCGCGTAGCTCAAAACTGGTGTGTACTTGGCTGATGCCCTCGATACGGTTGAGCCGATGCAGCAAAAAATCTTCATAATGCGCCATGTCGCGCACCACGGCCTTGAGTAAATAATCTTCACTTCTGCCTGTCACGATACTGCATTGCACCACTTCAGGAAACGCGCGTACCTGTTTTTCAAAATTGGCAAAACGTTCTGCGGTATGCCGATCCATACTGATTGCAATATACACTGTCAAGGCATAGCCAAGTGCTTGGGCATTGATTTGGGTGGTGTAGCCTGTGAGGATGCCTGCTTGCTCAAGCTGCTTGACGCGGCGCGCGCACGGGGTTGGGCTAAGATTGACGGCTTGCGCCAGTTCTAGATTGCTAATGCGTGCATTGGCTTGCAGCAAATCTAAAATTTTTTTGTCAATCGCATCAAGTTGGTAAGTCATTTTAAGTTTGTCCGTTTATTTGGTTAATTGCTTTAATTTTAAGCCAAAAATGCGTGATATTCACTATTATATAGAGCCATTGGCTAAAATTTTGGTGAGTCATGGCATACAATCTCAGCTATAATACCGTTATCTGATAGATAGTTCTAACGTTGATCATAGGTAGCTAATCATGACCCAAGTTGTCAATCGCCAGACTGCGATGATGCCCAAAAATAGCCAGTTTGACCACCGCAAATACCGCCCCTTTGCGTTTGCGCCCAAGCTCACCGAGCGCACATGGTGCGATAAAACCATCACCCAAGCCCCGCTATGGTGCAGTGTGGATTTGCGTGATGGTAACCAAGCGTTGATTGAGCCGATGAGCCTTGAGCAAAAAATGCGCTTTTTTAAGCTGTTGGTGGAGATTGGTTTTAAAGAGATCGAAATCGGCTTTCCATCAGCCGCACAGGTTGAGTACGATTTTACGCGCAAGTTGATTGAAGAGGGGCACATTCCCGATGATGTCACCGTGCAGGTGTTGGTGCAGGCGCGTGAACACTTGATTGCCCGTACGTTTGAGGCGCTAAAAGGCGTAAAACGCGCGATTGTGCATGTATATAACTCAACGTCTAAAGTACAGCGCGATAAGGTTTATAAAGCCGATCATGCTGAGATTACCAAGATTGCGGTTGAGGGTGCAGCATTGCTGAAAAAAATGGCAGCACAACACCCTGATACGGAGTGGATTTTTGAGTACTCACCCGAGAGCTTTTCACAAACCGAAACTGATTTTGCTGTAGAAGTTTGTGACGCGGTGTGCCAAGTGTGGCGACCTGATTTGGGACAAAAGGTGATTTTAAACCTGCCAGGTACGGTGGAGAGCTCAACACCAAACGTCTATGCTGACCAAGTTGAGTACTTTTGCCGCAATCTTGCCATGCGTGAGCATGTGACGATAAGTTTACACACTCACAACGACCGTGGAACAGCGATTGCAGCCAGTGAGTTGGGGTTGATGGCTGGCGCTGATCGTATCGAGGGTACGCTATTGGGCAATGGTGAGCGTACGGGTAACATGGATATCATGGTGATGGCGATGAACCTGTATAGCCAAGGCGTTGATCCGCAGCTAGACTTTAGCCACATGAGCGAGATTGCTCAAGTGGTCAGTGAGTGCAACCAATTACCGATTCATCCGCGCCACCCGTATGTGGGCGAGTTGGTCTTTACCGCGTTTAGTGGCTCACACCAAGATGCGATTAAAAAATCGTTGGATTACAATGCTGCCAATCCTGAAACCCAAGATTTGTGGGATGTTGCCTATTTGCCAATTGACCCTGCCCATATCGGACGTGGCTACCAAGACGTGGTACGTATTAACAGCCAGTCGGGCAAAGGCGGTGTGGCGTATATTTTGCAGCGTGATTTTGGTTTTAAACTGCCACGTTGGACGCAAATTGACTTTAGCCGCGTGGTACAACAGGAGGCCGAACAGCGTCAAACTGAGCTAACGTCTGATGATGTCATCAGTGTGTTTGAGGCCACCTATCTTAATCAAGATAAATTGGTGCTACAGGATTATGCCATCAACAACGCAAGCGGCACGGTGAGCTTTTCGGGTGCTATTAGCCAAGCAGGCAACACATTGACCATCAACGGGCAGGGCAATGGCGCTTTATCGGCCTTTGTCGATGGTTTGGCGCGTACCTTGGGCAAAGACATTCACGTCATCAATTATGCCGAACACGCTTTGACACAAAATGACGTGACCAGTACCGATGCTAGCGCCGTTGCATACTTACAGCTGAATGTGGATGGAGAGATTTATTCGGGGATTGGTACATGTACCAGCACCGTATCGGCCATGCTCAAAGCCACATTGTCGGCGTTGGCACAGGCATAAGGGGATATCATGCATTGCGATATTTATAAATTTGCTAAAAAGCCTGATTTGTATGTGTATATCGCGCGTCCCGATTATCCCAACGATACCGAGACGCTCAAAGACTGGCTTAGCGTGTTGCCGTCGGACTTTCGCCGTGCGTTGGGACGTGAGAGCTTTGTCATGCACCTAGACCTTGCTGCTACGCCAAAACTTGCGCGTGTCGATAAGGCAGATGTGCTTGCAAAATTACAATCTCAAGGCTACTTTGTCCAAATGCCTGACGAAGACGAATGGCAACGTCACGCCGCCACGCAAATGCACGAAGCGCAGCAGAATAAATGGCAATAGCCGCTTCACAGGTAAAAAATTGTGCTACAATGACGGGCACAAATTTACCACCAAACAGCACAGCTAAAGAGATACGCGCATGATATTGGCTTCATTGGACGGACTGGCGGACGCCTTAAGTTGGGTTATCAACGGTTGGTCACATTTGGTTAGCGGCGTGCCTGCTGAGCAGTTGCCTATCATCGCGTATGTCGGATTTTCATTGGTTGCGTTGGCGATATGGGCGCTGATTGCACGGCTTTTGCCACAGAGCCTAGCAGGCTTAAGCTGGATTATCTTGTGCGCGATTTTGCTTACGCCCACCACATCATTGGGGGTTGCGCCTGAGATTGCGCCTGCCAGTATTGCGGTGGTGTATGGCGTGTTGATGAAAGAGCCGTCCATTATCTTTAAAAATCTATTGCCGATCATGGTTGTGATTACCGTGGGTTGTATTTTGGGCTTTTTGTGGCAAATTATGCGCATGGGACTGGACAAAACCCGCGCCAAGCGCGTGGTAGCAACCGAAACCACAGTGACCGAAACTGTGACAGAACGTTGAAGTTTAGCGTATTTGAGGTCATAAAAAACGGGCATAATGGCCCGTTTTTTTTGGTTTAACGCTTAAAGTATCACGATTCTGAGGCAAAGTTGAAGTATTTGGATTGATTGGAGACGATTTTTTCAACCGCTTCGATGACATCATCCACCAAATCGTCGTACACACCGTAGTGCAATTCGTTACGAAATGAAGTGAACGGACTTTTGCGTAAGCCAGAGCGCACCTCGGTGATACCATCTTTGTGGTAAATAAAATCCACTTTACCGTTGGTGTTGAGCACGCAGCTTAGCCGTCCGTCTTTAACCATCATATCCACCCGCTCAGGCAAAAAGATGTATTCATTGACGTTTAGGGTTTGGTCTTCAACGGCTTTAACAAACAGTGATTTTAAATCAATCATGATAACCTCAAATCAAATAAGCATTGTTAAATTGGACAAATATTAGCCTATTATCCCGTTAAATACGGCGCAGCAATATAAAAACTATGTAAACAAGCGGCGCAATTCATCGCCTTTTTTGTAACGTTTTGGGCTAGCTCAGCAGTAAGCTGTCATCGGCAACCACTTCGCCGCGCGTGCGCTCAAACATCGCCAACAAATCCTGCACGGTCATGCCGCGGCGCTGTTCGCCTGCCACATCCAGCACAACTTGTCCTTGGTGCAGCATCACGGTGCGGCTGCCGTGGTTAAGTGCTTGCTGCATGGAGTGGGTGACCATCATCGCTGTCAAACCGTTGTCCTGCACGATTTGGTCAGTAAGCTGCAAGACAAAATCGGCGGTTTTGGGGTCAAGGGCGGCGGTGTGCTCATCCAGCAGTAGGATTTTAGAGGGCTGTAGCGATGCCATCAGCAGGCTGACCGCTTGGCGTTGTCCGCCTGACAGCAAGCCCATGCGGTCGGTGAGGCGGTTTTCTAGGCCAAGTTTTAATATGGCAAGTTTGTCGCGAAACAGCGCCCGATTTTTGCCCGACAATGCCCCCGTCAAACCGCGCCAACCGCCGCGTTTGTACGCCAGCGCCATATTCTCCTCAATGGTTAAGTGCTCGCAAGTGCCTGCCATCGGGTCTTGAAACACGCGCGCCACGAGCCCTGCGCGTTGGTAGGCGCTCTGACGGGTAACGTCAATACCGTTGAGCAAAATCTGCCCACTATCAACGCGCACCGTGCCTGCCACAGCGTTTAAAAACGTTGATTTGCCTGCACCATTGGTGCCGATGACGGTGACAAACTCACCCTCGCCAATCTCAAGGCTCAGTCCACGCAGCGCAGGATTTTCAATCGGCGTACCAGGGTTAAAGGTTAGGCGTAAATCTTGCGCTTGCATCATGGCGGCGGTTTTCCTCAAGTTGCCAACAACGCCCAACGCGCCTTTGGCGATACATACGAATGATGACAAAAAATAGCGGCTTGACGCTAACGCACGCGGCGTTTTGGCATAAAGCGGCTTTTGAGTTTGGGTAAAATCAGCGCGATAATGACCAACAGCGCGGTGACAATATTCAAATCCTGTGGGCCAAAACCGATTTGGCGCAAGGTTTCGCTGGCAAGTGCGATTTGGATAAATGACTTGTACAGCACCGCGCCGATAATCACTGACAGCGTAATCCATAGCATACGTTTGGCAGGTAGGATGGTCTCACCGATGATGACGGCCGCAAGCCCAATCACAATCGTACCAATACCGATGGAGATATCCGCGCTGCCTTGGGTTTGGACAAACAGCGCACCTGCCAGCGCAATCAGGCCGTTGGATATCGCCATGCCGAGCATGGTCATGCGGTCGGTGTTGATGCCTTGTGCTTGTGACATTCTTAAGTTAGAGCCCGTCGCGCGCATGGCAAGCCCTGTTTCGGTGCTAAAAAACCAATCAAGCAAAAGTTTTGCAGCCAACACAAAGCCGCCAATCACCACGCAGCGCATCCAAAAGCCGTTGCTGTCATTGACAAACGGCGCAAACACGCTGGGCTCACCCAAGAGTGACAGGTTGGGCGCGCCCATGATGCGCAGATTCACCGAGTACAGTGCCACCATGACCAAAATACTGGCAAGTAGCTGCAAAATACCCAAGCGCACGTGTAGCCACGCTGTGGTGACACCTGCCGCCATACCAGCAAGCATAGCAAACAGACACGCCAACCACGGATTGACATGCGCCAAAATCGCCACCCCTGCCACCGCGCCGCCAAGCGGAAAGCTGCCATCGGCGGTCAAATCGGGGAAATCCAAAATCCGAAACGAGATATAGACACCCAGCGCAACCAGCGCGTAGATAAGACCGCTTTCTAACGCGGCAAAAAAAGCCAGAAATGCCATATCAATTTAGTCTTCTGCAAGGTGTGCCACGGGTTGGCTAGGTGCTGTTAGGCGCGTTTGCGCCATTTAACGTTTAATAACGCCAGCGTCTGCTAACGCGCAAGCACTTGACCACAATGGATGTATGCTGTGTTAAACAGCGGCTTAAACACGTGGCGATTTTAAAAAGGGCATATTTTATTTGCTATTGCCCGTTGGTTCAACCACTTTTGCACGCCCGATGAGTTCAGGCGCAAGCGTGATGCCGACCTCTTGGGCGTGTGTGGGGCTTAAATACAAGTCCAAATCCTGCATGGTGTATGGCTTGATACTACCAGCCGCTTCACCCTTTAAAATACGGCCGACAATTTTACCTGTCTCTTGCCCCAAGCGGTGATAGTCCACACCCAATGCCGCCACCGCGCCACGTTTGACCGAGTCGGTGTCTGAGGCAATCAGCGGAATTTTGCTTTCTTTGGCGGCTTGGTACAGTGATTCGTATGCCGACACAACGTTGTTATCCAATGAGGTATAAATCACATCCACTTTGCCTTGTAAGCTGCGTGCGGCTGGCGCGATGTCGGTGGAGCGCTGGGCAGGTACGGCGATAAGTTTGATGCCTTGTGCGCCCAATTGACTTTCAAGCTGCTTTTGGACGATGGTTGAATTGACTTCACCTGGGCTATACACATAGCCGACGGTTTTGAGGTTTGGGATAATTTGTTTCATCAAGTCGATTTGCGGCTCAAGCGGCAATTGGTCAGACGCGCCTGTCACATTTGTGCCTGAAGCTTCCCACGATGGCACAAGCTTAGCCTCAACGGGGTCAGTGACGGCAGAGAACACCACGGGAATGGTGCGTGTGGCGGCGGCAACTGACTGCGCCGATGGCGTGGCGATGGCGACGATGACATCGGGATTTTCGGCAACAAATTGCTTGGCGATTTGTCCTGCGGTGGCGGTGTTGCCTTGCGCGGATTGAAAATTCACCTTAAGGTTTTGGCCGTCTTTAAAGCCTTCTTGCGCCAGTTCATCCATCACGCCTTGGCGCACTGCGTCTAGGGCAGGGTGCTCCACGATGGCGGTGATATCGACGGTTTTTTGTCCGCTGGCTGCTGTGCTTGTCGCGCTGCTTGCGCCTGTGTTGCTGCTGCCTGCGGCTGGGGTTTGGCTTTGGTTACACGCACTTGCGCCAAACACGCACAGTCCGCCTAGCATCAAGGCACGCGCCAAACGATTCATGTGATACATAACAACTCCTTAAACATCCATCCCTGTCACCCAATCTGGTCGCGGTTGGTGGCATTTGGCCATCAGCAAGGTCTAACAACAACCTAAAAAATTCGCGACAAAACTTCAACAAATTTTAGCACTGGCTTAAGCATTATGCCAGTCTTTGGGCGTGGTTTCATCATGACAAGGCTTTAAACATGGCAAGGCTTTAAAAAAACACGGCTACCAAGACACAAGCCAACCCGACACTTAATGGGCAGGCGTTGTATCGACATTGATAGCGTCTTGCAGTAGCTCAGGCGGTAGGCGGATGCCTTGGGCGGCGGCGTGTTTGGGGCTGACATACATGGTCAAATCATCCATGACGGCAGGCGTGACGGTTTGCACGGGTGTGCCGTCCAAGATTTTGACCACCATTTGACCCGTTTTGCGCCCAAAGTTGTAGTCATTGACCCCGAGTGCGGCGGCTGCGCCACGGCGCACGCTAAATTCATCGGATGCCACTATCGGCAATTTGGCTTGGTTGGCGACTTGCACCATGGATTCAAACGCTGAGGCGACGTTGTTGTCCATGGAGGTGTAAATCACCTGCGCTTTACCGACCAAGCTGTTGGTTGCCATGGCGATATCGGTGGCGCGGTTGGCAGGGATTTGTAGCAGCTGTAGGTGACGCGCGGGCAGTTCGGTTTGCAGGCGTTTGCCAAGGGCGACCGAATTGATTTCACCCGAGCTATACACATAGCCGACGGTGTGCAGGTTTGGCACGATGTTTTGGATAAAATCCAGCTGTGGTGCAAGCGGCAGTTGGCTGGATAGGCCTGTGATGTTGGACTGCGTGGGGACGTTGTGCGCGTCAATCAGCTTGGCGGCGACGGGGTCAGACACTGCGGTATAGACAATCGGAATGGTGCGCGTGGCAGCGGCAATGGCTTGAGCGGTTGGTGTGGAGATGGCGACAATTGCGTCGGGGTTGTCGGCGGCAAATTGCTTGGCGATTTGCCCTGCGGTGGCGGTGTTGCCCTGCGCGGATTGAAATTGCACGGATAAATTTTGTCCAACTTGGTAGCCTTGTGCGGCTAGTTCGTCAATCACACCTTGGCGAATTGCATCTAGCGACGGGTGCTCAACAATCGCGCTGATGGCGATTTTTTTGGCAGGTTTGTCGGCATGACCCGTGCCAGACGCGGCGGCGTTGGGCGCATGACTGACGGCGGCTTGGTCGGTGGTTGCAGGGCGTTGGCAAGCGGCAAGGCTAAGCGTGGCAAGCGTGAGCGCACCCAGCGTCAATTTGCCAAGCGTGGTTAGGTGGTCGGCAGCACCAATAGCGCGGCGCGTGGTCGGTTGGTTAAAGCCAAAGTGTTTTGCCATGATAGTCCCCAAAAATTGCCGAATCTCGCCCAAAAGTCGTCCTTTGTACAGTAATCACAGTGTTTGCTGGCGTATTGGCAAACCGCTGATTGATAAGCTATCGTATCATAAGTGTAAATTTGCGCAAATACAGCTGCCGACTGGCATAAAGTTAAAGTTTTTGTTGGGTCAAAACGCTGTCATAAAATTGTCACAATAATATGATAAAGAAAAATCTGGTAAAAAACCCAACAAGTGTGTATAATAGCGTTGTACAGAAGGTGTAAGTTACCAGTTTGGCGGATTTGTTGCCACAAATTTGCCGAGCGTAAATCTAGGCGTGAGCTTTGCTAGACCCTGTTTTGCTAGGGATTGGCATACCGATGGCGGTACGTCGTCATCGGCAAGTCCGCAAAACGCGGTCAGCGATACCCGCCTAAATGGACGGCCTCAATTTGAGGATAAGGAGCTAGGTATGAACACATTCGGTATGATGTCAGGTGTGTTGGTGGTGGGCGATGTGTTGCCCATCAAACAAGCACCCATGGCAACACACTACAACACCCAAGCACAGCCGATTAGCGAACGGGCACGCAATATGCCTGCGATTCGGATTGCAGTCAAAACCGCAAACTAAGGTGTGACGGGTTGTTGTAACAAAAAAACCGCTGCTGATGAAGTTGGCAGCGGTTTTTTGTGCGCAAAATTTGCTGCCCTCACAACCGCCTTGCAAAAATAACTATTTAAACCAGCGCGTGGGTGTGCTAATCTGCACCCATACAACAAATTTGTTCGACAATACTTTTTACAGCCAATCACGCTTGACTGTTTACCTCCGATCACACGTTGAACATCTGCCCAAGCCCGTCATGCCAAAATTACTGCCAAAAAATATCGCGTTATTGTCTGCCCTCATCGCAAGTTTGCCATGCGCGCATGCCGATGTCACTGTGTACGCGGCGGCAAGCATGACCAATGCCATTGATGACATCAACCAACGCTACGCACAAACCTATCCCAAAGCAGCACGGGTCAAAACGTCTTATGCTGCGTCATCCACACTTGCCAAACAAATCGAGCAAGGCGCGCCTGCGGATGTGTTTATTTCGGCAGATACCGCGTGGATGGATTATTTGGCACATAAAAACCGTTTGTTGCCCAATAGCGTGCGTCAAGTATTGGCAAATCGGCTGGTGCTGATTGCGCCCAACCAGCAACCGCCAAAAACCCCCATTCGCCTGACAAAAGCATTTGACATTGCGCGCGCGTTTGATGGTCGGCTATGCACGGGGCATACCCAAAGCGTGCCCGTCGGACGCTATGCCAAGCAAGCCCTGACCCGTTTAGGCTGGTGGCAAACGCTACAGCCACGACTGGTTGAAGCCGATGATGTACGCGCCGCGCTCAATTTTGTCAATCGCGGTGAGTGTGGGTTGGGGATTGTGTACGCCACGGATGCACGCATTGCCAGCAACGTGCATGTGGTGGCAACGTTGCCTACCAATTTGCACACGCCGATTATTTACCCAATGGCATTGGTGCAGCCGCAAGGCGCGGCCAAACCCGATGCCGAAACCGTGCGTTATTACCAGTTTTTGCAAAGCCCAACGGCAAAGGCGGTGTACCGCAAATACGGCTTTAGCGTTTTGTGACGCTTCAACGTAGGTGCGGTGGTCTATGCTTGCCTTAACCGATGACGAACTGGCGGTGATGACGCTGTCGCTTGAGGTGGCGGCAGGCAGTTTGTTGGTTAGTCTGTTGCCTGCGGTGGGCTTTGGTTGGCTACTGGCGCGGCAGTCATTTTGGGGCAAATCGCTGCTAGAGACTTTGCTGTTTTTGCCGTTGGTGTTGCCGCCTGTTGTACCAGGCTATATCTTGTTGCGACTGTTTGGTGGGCAAGGCGTGTTTGGGCAAGCGTTGGCAAGTGTGGGGCTAGAGCTGGCGTTTAACCGCAAAGGCGCGGTGTTGGCGGCGGCGGTGATGGGTTTTCCGCTGATGGTGCAGGCGGTGCGACTGGCGATTGAATTGGTGGATATCAATTTAGAGGCGGCTGCCAAAACGTTGGGCGCGTCAGCGTGGCAGGCGTTTTGGCAAGTCACCTTGCCGCTGTCGTGGGGTGGGATTTTGGTCGGTGCGGTGTTGGCGTTTTGCCGCAGTTTGGGGGAGTTTGGCGCGACGATGACCTTTGTGGGCAACATCGCAGGCGAGACGCGCACCTTGCCGCTTGCCATGTATAGCCTGTTGCAACAGCCCGATAGCGATGCTGCCGTTATGCGTCTGATGGGTGTGTCATTGGCTATCGCGTTTGCCGCGTTGTGGCTATCGCAGTGGTATAGCCGCCGTCAGCGCCAACGTTTGCTGAATTAATTGACCAAAATAGCCAAAATGACCGCAACCAACCTATGCTTTGATTGTCAATGTACGCTAAAATTGGGACAAAAGCGCCTAAACATTGATCTACAGGCGCGTGAGCGCATCGTGGGCGTGTTTGGCGCGTCGGGTACGGGCAAAACCAGTCTGTTGCACGCTGTTGCAGGGCTAATCACCCCCGTGCGTGGGCATATCCGCGTGGCAGGGCAGTGTTGGTTTGACCGCGCGCAACGCATCCATGTGCCCACCCAGCAGCGGCGCGTGGGTTTGGTGTATCAAGATGCCAAGCTGTTTCCGCACAAGACGGTAAACGCCAATTTGCTGTTTGGTTATCGTAACATCGCGCCTGCCGAGCGGCGTTTTGCGCCCGATGAGATTATTGAGCTTCTCAAACTTGCGCCGCTGCTTGCGCGTATGCCTGCCAAATTGTCGGGTGGTGAAAAACAGCGGGTGGCGTTGGGCCGGGCATTGTTGTACGCGCCGCAGGTGCTGCTGCTTGATGAGCCACTGTCCGCGCTTGATAGCGACCACAAGGCAGAGATTTTGCCATTTTTTGCCCAGATTGGTCAGCGTTTTGCGATACCGATGTTGTATGTCAGCCATGATAAACAAGAATTGTCGCAGCTCACCGAGGCGATGTTTGTTTTTGATACACTTTAAAACCGCCCAACCGTTGATAGGACGGGCGACCAAATGGGCGCATTATCCACCCAGTTTTTGGCCAGTTTGCCCAATTTAAGCCATTCTTTTTCATCAGATTGTAAAAAAGTTTAAACCATGCTCAGCGTTACCGAATTACAAGACTTAATCACCAACTATTGCCAACAATATACCGCGCGCTATCCCATTGCCGCGCGCGCCCAGCAAATCCTACCATTGACCCAAAGCCTTAACCGCGTGTTGGCGCAGCCAATAAACGCGCCGTTTGATGTGCCACGACAAAATTTGTCATCAATGGATGGGTTTGCCATTGCCACAGGTAGCGACTTGGCCAACGCGCCTTTGTGCGTGGTTGGTGAGTCCAGCGCAGGCAAGCCGTTTGAGGGGGTATTACAAGTTGGGCAGGGCGTGCGTATCTTGACAGGTGCGGTAGTGCCAGCAGGCTGTGACCGCGTGGTGATACAAGAAAACACCGAGTTTGCCAGCCTAACGCCAGACCAAAAACGCCTGCCGTATGCATTGAGGGTCAATAGCCTGCCAAACGCAGGTGCTCACATCCGCGTGCAAGGTGGCGAGGTGCAAGCAGGTGAGCAGGTTTTGCCGATGGGCAAGCGCATCAACGCCAGTGATATTAGCCTGTTGGCAACTTTGGGCGTGCATGAGGTGGCAACGCTTGCGCCGCTCACGGTTGGGCTATTGACGACGGGGGATGAGCTGATATCTGTGGGCGCGCCGCTGACCCACGCCGCGCAGCTGTACGACAGTAACAGCCCGACGCTGCACGCGCTGTTGGCGCATCTGCCGATTGTGATACAAGATTATGGCATTCTTGCCGATGACTCTACCGTGATTCGCGCTGCCCTTGAACAAGCGATTGCAGAATGCGATGTCATCGTATCAAGCGCAGGCGTGTCGGTGGGCGATTACGATTATCTTGGCCAGTTGGTGCGCAAGCTTGGGCAAATCCATCAGCATAAAGTGGCCATGAAACCTGGCAAGCCGCTGATTTTTGGTGAGTTTAACCGCCATCCAGCCAACAACGCCACCCCAGCAATCGCCGTGCCGTATTTTGGCTTACCGGGTAATCCGCTGTCGGTGGTGGTCGGTTGTCTAAACTTTGTCAGACCTGCCTTGTGGCAGTTGGCAGGCGTGGCAGCGGCTGATTTGCCCATTGCGTTGCGTGTGCCAGCGGTGCTGACCCATGCGCTGAGCAAGGCAGTGGGGCGGCAAGATTATCAGCGCGCGCATTTTTATCAAGCTGGCGATGGGCAGCTGCACGTCACGGCTATGGCGGCGCAGGATTCGCACCGCGTCAAACAGCTGACCCAAGCCAATTGCCTGTTGGTGTTGCCTGCTGATAGTACGGGCGCGGCGGCAGGTGAAACGGTTTGGATTGAGCCATTGCCGTGGGCGCTGGGCTAACGTGGGCGTTAAATTATCGCTTAACTTGGCAAAAGCTGATATAATACAGTGTTGTTGGTTAAAATTTTAACCCATTGATTTGTCAATATTTTTATTTTAAAAATTTATCACCCATTATAAGCACCCAAAGGATTTATGTCGTCAGCTGATGTACTCATCCCCCCCGTAGCCGCCTATCAGCCAAGCGTTTACCAACCGACAGCCCCCAGCCAAGCTGTGCCGCTGGTGGATAATTGGCAACGGCGGCTGACGTATTTGCGTTTATCGGTCACCGATGTGTGCAATTTTCGCTGTAGTTACTGCTTGCCAAATGGCTACAGTGGTAAGCCTGCGCCTGCGCTGACATTGGCAGAAATCAGTACCTTGTTGGCAGGATTTGCCGCACTGGGCATGACCAAAGTGCGCTTGACGGGCGGTGAGCCAGCAACACGGCAGGATTTAGCCGACATCATCGCGCAAGCGGCTAACCAAACAGGGGTGCGCACGGTCGCGCTTAGCAGCAATGGCTATAAGCTTGGCAGTCAGGTGCGCCGTTGGCAAGCGGCAGGCCTTAATCAGCTAAACATCAGCGTTGATAGCTTTGATGCGCCGACTTTTCAGCGCTTGACGGGTATGGACGTGCTGCCACGGCTGTTGGCGGATATCGACAGCGCGCTGGCGTTGGCAATGACAGTCAAGCTCAACGGTGTCTTGTTTGCCGATACCGCATTTGATACCCTACAAGGCGCGTTGGCGTTTGTCAAAACCCGTCCTGTGACGTATCGGTTTATTGAGCTTATGCAAACGCGTGACAATGTTGGCAGATTTTTTGCTAAGCAGCCTGCCAGCTTGCGCGAACGGTTGGTGGATTATTTGCTACAAAACGGCTGGCAGCCACAGCCGCGCGCGCAGGATGCCGGCCCTGCCATCGAATACGCCCATGCGGATTTTGTTGGTAAAATCGGTATCATCGCGCCGTACGCTGAGCATTTTTGTGACACCTGTAACCGCTTGCGCGTCAGTAGCACAGGCAAGCTGCATTTGTGTTTGTTTGACAGCGTCAATCACGATTTACGCCCGTGGCTACAGGCCAATGACGTGGCAGGCTTGATGATGACGGTACAAAACTTGATGGCGTATAAACCACCGCGTCACCAGTTGCAACAACAAGATAGTGGGCTGATGCACAATTTATCATTGATTGGTGGCTAGTTTTGGTGGGTGGTTGATTGTATGATAGGCAACATATGACAGAATTGGCATTTATCCCTTTAAACATCGCGGTATTAACCGTATCTGACACACGCAGCCTTGATGAAGACAAATCAGGCGCGTATCTTGCTCAAAGCGTGACCGAGGCAGGGCACAAGCTTGCGGCGCGCGCTTTGACCACCGATTGCAAGTACCAAATCCGCGCCAAGCTTAGCGACTGGATTGCTGACCCCAACATCCATGCTATCATCACCACAGGCGGTACGGGGTTTTATGCCCGTGATTTGATGCCCGAGGCTGCCAGTGTGCTGTTTGACAAGACCATTGATGGCTTTGGTGAGTTGTTTCGCGCGCTGTCTTTACAAGAAATCGGCGTTTCAACGCTGCAATCGCGCGCGCTGGCAGGTATGGCCAATCACACGGTGATTTTTTGCTTGCCAGGTTCGACGGGCGCATGTCGGACGGGATGGCAGCGTATCATCGCTGAGCAGCTCGACAACCGTACGCGCCCATGCAATTTTGTCGCCCATGTGTTTGGGCAAAACCCCAACCATTCGCATTAGACCATGACCACACCCCAACCAACTTCTACCAAGCTGACCACCAGCCCCCAGCTATCGCACGTCAGTGCTGATGGCGATATCCAAATGGTTGATGTCAGCGCCAAAACCATCACCACGCGGCACGCGCGCGCCACAGGCACGGTGCAATTTAGCCATGCGGTGTACGCGCAGCTCAAAGCCAACGCTGGCGTGACCAAAAAAGGCTCAATCACCCAAACCGCGCACCTAGCAGGCATCATGGCAGCCAAAAAGACCAGCGAGTTAATTCCACTTTGCCATGCCATCGCGCTGACAGGCATTGAGCTGCGATTTGACTATGATGACTCCAACGCTGCCGTCAGAGTGAGCGCAAGCGCACGCGCCGATGACAAAACAGGCGTTGAGATAGAAGCACTTACGGCTGTGTCGGTGGCGTGTTTGACGATTTATGACATGACCAAAGCATTGTCGCATGACATCGTCATCAGCGATATCAAACTGGTCAGCAAAACGGGAGGCAAGTCCGACTATGTCAGCGGCTAACCCCAAACACCTGACGGTACTGTATTTTGCCAGTTTGGCAGAGCGCGCAGGCAAAGACGAAGAAACACTTGAATTTGCTGGCGACAGTCTAGCGGCGCTGTACCAGCAGCTTAGCCAGCGTTACGCGTTTGACTTGGCACAAAATCAGCTGGCCGTTGCCATCAACCACGACATCGCCAGCTGGCACACGCCGCTACAAGATGGCGACATTGTGGCGTTTATTCCGCCTGTTGCAGGAGGCTAAGGCATGTCATACCGCCAAACTGCCACGCTCACCACCGCAACCGTATCCGAGGCACAAGCGTACGCTGCCGCCATCCAACACGGCTTTGCTTTATTGCCCAGCGCGATTGATGACACACGCCTAAAAACAGCCTTGCGCCACGCGGCTTGTGGCGCGTTGGTGACCTTTGAAGGTTGGGTGCGCAATCACAACAACACCCGACCCGTCAAAGCATTGCATTACCACGCCTATGAGCAACTGGCGCTTAACCAAGGTGCACAGCTTGCCGCCGCCGCCAAGCAGCAATTTGCCATCATGGATGCGGTTGCCGTGCATCGGGTTGGCGAATTGGCGATTGGTGACATGGCAATTTGGATTGGCATCACCGCCGCCCACCGCCAGCCTGCGTTTGCTGCGTGTGAGTGGTTGCTTAATGCCATCAAAGCCGATGTGGCGATTTGGAAGCAAGAATTTTACCAAGACAGCGACACCGCGCTATGGCTTAGCAACAACGGTTAAAACCGTTGCCATCAGCCCAAGATAAAGCGAAATAATAGCCAAAATCGGTTGCAAATGCGACTAATTATTATTATGATAACAATATCATTGATTAGTCACGGGAAAACAGCCACCATGTACGTTTGTATTTGTAATGCCGTTAAAGAAGCCCAAATCAAAAATGCCATCGCACAAGGGCATGATTCACTAGAAGCCTTGCAAGATGTGCTGGATGTCGCCACGTGCTGCGGTGGCTGTCAGCCAATGGTTGAAGACTACCTCACCGAGCACCACGCCGCCAAAGCCGATAACACCAAAGCCAATCTATATATCCAAGTTGCTTAATAATTAAGTCGCTTAGTAGTTAAATTGCTTGATATTCAAGCTGCTTGGTACAATTTGATTTTAGCGCTAACATCGTGCCCACCTGCCGCAAGCAAAAACCCAGCACACAGCCGCCTACAACCTTGTGCTTGTGGCTATAGCCAATCTTGACCCAAGTTAAAACAATTATCGTTAAAACCTTTATTGTTAATTATTACAAAATAGTTTTTGCCACAACTTGCCATAAACCTCGCCATACCGTACCATACTCACTACCAAAATGCCGTGCCGCCTAAAGGCGCGGTTAATTAATATTTGTGTATTTGGGGAGGTGGGGCTATGAAAGGCAGTCCACAAGTTATTGATTATTTAAATTTTTTGCTTGGTGGTGAGCTGGGCGCGCGTGACCAGTATTTTATCCATGCGCAGATGTACCACGAATGGCGCTATGACAAGCTATACACGCGCATCCATCACGAGATGCAAGAAGAGACCGACCACGCGCGTAAGATTATTAACCGTATCTTAATGCTTGAAGGCGTGCCCAATATGAAAGTGGACGCTATCCACATTGGGCATGATGTGCCAAGCATGTTGCGTGCAGACTTAGAGCTTGAATACAAAGTGCGCCAGCACCTCAAAGATGGTATTGTCCTGTGTGAGCAGCAAGGCGACTTTGTTACCCGTGAGCTACTGGTTGAGCAGCTGATTGATACCGAAGAAGACCACGCGCATTGGCTTGAGCAGCAGCTACGCTTGATTGATATGATTGGCTTGCCCAATTATTTGCAAGCGCAATTGGGCGATATTGACGAGGGCTAACCAACCTTGCTCAACCCATTGTGCTAACGAATTTTATCCATGAATGAATAAGGTAATTTGCTGCTATGCACGCATCCCGTGATGTTATCCGCGCCCTCAATGCCGCGTTGGGGCAAGCGTTGATCGCGATTAACCAGTATTTTTTGCATGCCCGTATCGCCAAAAATTGGGGTCTGCATGAACTAAATGATGTGCTGTACCGTCAATCCATCCGCGAAATGAAATGGGCGGATGATTTGATTGAGCGTATTTTGATGCTAGAAGGCTTGCCAAACTTACAAGAACTCGGCAAGTTGTTGATTGGCGAAAACGTTGCCGAAGTGTTGGCGTGTGATTTGCGCCTTGAATACCAAAAGACCGACCTGCTGCGCCAAACCATCGCGGTGTGTGAAGCGGAGCAGGATTTTGTCTCGCGTAAATTGTTAGTCACGCTCAAAGACGGCAGCGAGGAGCATATCGACTGGCTTGAGACCCAGCATGAATTAATTGAGCGCATGGGACTAGAAAAATACACCCAAAGTCTGCTGAGCGATGATGAATAACGCCTTGGTTTGGCGACAACGCCAACACATGCGCTGGTAAAAAAGCGCACCACGCCCCATGTGTTCATCAATACATGGGGTTTTTGTTGGGTGCTGGGGCAGGCAGGTTTTGGTAAAGCCACAGGAGAAAATAATGCTACACGACAATTTGACAAATCGCCTGAGCGCTGACAACAATCTACCGCTACTGATTACCACAGGCGAGCCTGCAGGCATCGGCATGGATATCGTGCTGATGCTGGCAAGCGCAGGCAAATTGGCGCAGTTTGGCCGCCCCGTGGTCGTGTTGGCCGCTATCAACGCCTTGCAAACGCGCTATGATTTATTATTAAAACAAAATAGCCTAAGTAACGATATACAATTTAATGCACTCTCACTGAGCCAAACCACTGAGGGCAACGTCATGTTGCCGCCGCTGACCAACCAGCCCAATACGCTTGACATCATTGACCTACCAACAGCCGAATCTGTGCAAGCAGGCGTGTTAAATCCTGCCAACGCCGCTATGGTAATAGCGCAGCTTGATGTGGCGCATACGCTGGCAAGCACGGGGCAGGTGGCGGCGATTGTCACCGCACCGCTGCACAAATCCGTTATCATGCAGCAGCTGCCTGATTTTATGGGGCATACCGAATACTTTATGCAGCGAGCAGGACGCAGCAAGGTGGTAATGATGCTGGCCAATGCAGCCATGAAAGTTGCGCTAGTGACCACCCATTTGCCGCTGCGTGCGGTTGCCGATGCCATCACACCCAGCGCGGTGCGCGAAACCGTGGCGATTGTGCTGGCGGATTGTCAAACCAAGTTTGGGCTCAAACAGCCGCGGATTTTGGTCTGTGGGCTCAATCCCCACGCAGGCGAAGACGGGCATTTAGGACGTGAGGAAATCGACATCATCAATCCTGTGTTGGCAGAATTTCGCGCCGCAGGTGTTGATATCAGCCTTGCCATGCCTGCCGATACGTTATTTACGCGCACACATTTAGCCAACTGTGATGTGGTGATTGCCATGTACCACGACCAAGGCTTAGCACCGCTTAAATCACACGGCTTTGGTGAAACGGTCAATATCACGCTTGGCTTGCCGTATATTCGCACCTCGGTAGACCATGGCACGGCGTTGGATTTGGCAGGCACAGGGCAGGCAAGTGCCAGCAGCCTATGCCACGCGCTGCAATACGCACAGACGATGGCAGATGCCCAAAATGTGATTCATGCCAACGCTTAAACTTGCACCAACGCTAGGCTTGCCACCCATCCAATAACGCGCTGACTTGCACGCGGTTATCTGTCATGGGCTTAAGCGCGTGACGCTCGGCGTAAGCTAATGATAATGGCTTATAAAGACGCGGTTCACGGATGGGTTTCGGTACGGCTGACCACGTCCAAGCATTCTTGATACAGCGTAAAAAACTCTTCTTTGGTGCGATAAACTTGCCCAGCACCCTCACGGTTGTCGTTGTGTTGGATGTGTTGAAACAAAAATTCTGCCATCTTTAGGGCAACAAATGCTTTGCTATTTTCGACCATGTTACAGCTCCTTTTATGCTGATGTTGCGTGTTGATTTAGCGCACAAATTGCGCAGGGTTGATCGGCGTACCGCGGTAGCGAATCTGAAACTCCAACGCCGATTGATTGACGCTTGGCGCGTAGCCGACATTGGCAATCGTTTGTCCTGCTTGCACGGTTTGTTTTTCTTGTACCAAAATATTGCCCAAATGTGCATAAGCGCTGATGTAGTCATTGCTGTGCTGAATCAGCACCAACCGCCCGTACTCTGGCAAATCGCTGCCGACATACAACACCGTGCCTGCTTGTGCGGCGCGTACTGCTGTACCTGCAGGGGCAGCAAACCACATACCAAGGCTGTTGGCGGATTTATCAAACCCACGAATGATGTTGCCCGTGACGGGGCGTAGCCACGTTTGCGCCGTCCAATTTGGCGTATTGTTTGGCATGCTGGTAGGCATAGTATTGGGCATTGGGCGCGGTGTGCCTGCCACAATCGGTGCGGTGGTGCGAGGGGTATTATACACAGGACGCGGTGTGGCAGTACTAACGCTACGCTGATTGGTCAAGCGCAAACGCTGTCCAGGATAGATGGTATAATTGCTGTCTAAGCCGTTGAGTGCACCAATTTGACGATAATCAAGCCCGTAACGGCTGGCAATCGCGCTGACCGTATCGCCGCGCCGCACCACATACACAGGAGGTACATTGCTAACCAAAATCGTGCGCGTGTGCGAGGCGTTTGGCGCAGGTTGGCGCGGTGCTGAACACGCCGCCAAACCGATACTTGCCGCCAGTACGGCAGACCATGCCAAAAGCTGTGATGACTGGGGTGAATAGATACAATCGCCAACAAACGCGCGCATAACAACATAACCTCTTATTTTTACTAGCAATTATTTTTTTAACCCAACAAGGCAGCAAGTTTTTTCAGCAAACATTAGCACACCTAACGCCACCATCAAAACAGCCGCGCTCCGCCTGTGATGCCGTAAATTTGCCCCGTGACATAGCTGGCCTCATCTGACGCCAAAAACACGTAAACGCCTGCCAATTCAACAGGCTGACCTGCGCGCTGAAGGGTGCTCTCTTGCCCAAAATCAACCACGGCTTCAGGGTCACGACCACAGGCGACTTGTAATGGTGTCCAAATCGGGCCAGGGGCTACAGCATTGACCCGAATGCCGCGCTCAGCAAACTGCGCTGCCAGCCCTTTGGTTAGGTTTGCCAATGCGGCTTTGGTGGCAGCGTATTGCAGCAAATTGGTCGTCGGCTCAAAGCCTTGAATCGAGCTGGTGGTGATAATGCTAGCACCTGCTGGCAAATAGTCCAACGCGGTTTGGATAGAAAAAATCTGTGAAAACACATTGATATCAAACGTTTTGCGCAGCTCATCGGCCGTCAAATCCTCCAAACGCTCGACCACTATTTGCCGCCCTGCGTTTAATACCAAAATATCAAGTCCGCCAAAAGCTTCAGCCGTATCTTTGACGATTTGGCGGCTGGCGTGCTCATCTTGCAAATCAGCAGGCAGTAGCAAGGCGCGCTGTCCTGCCGCCTCAATCAAGGATTTGACTTGTTCAGCGTCGCTTTGCTCCTCGGGCAAAAAACTAATCGCCACGTCTGCGCCTTCACGGGCAAACGCAATCGCCACCGCACGCCCAATACCCGAGTCACCACCCGTTATCAACGCCTTGCGCCCCTGCAAGCGCCCGTGACCGCGGTAACTGTCCTCGCCACAATCAGGGATATATTTCATCTGTTGTTGTACGCCGGGGTTAGGCTGTTTTTCGGGCGGAAAATCACCATCATGATACGCGGTGAGTGGATTGGTTGGCGTTTGTTTATCGGTTGCTTGTTGGTTCATATTTATACCTGATTGATTATGTTAATTTTAAAAATTTAAAACAATATCTTTTTAAGTTAAATAAATTAAAAAGTATCTGGCTATCAGACCTTCGGCATTGTGCCATAATACGCCCCCGTACTTGGGCGCGTAAGCGTCTTATTTTGGTAAGCGTATGTTAAAGCGGCAGTAAAAAAACGGCACAAATCAAAAAAGTGACCAATAAAAAAGGCAGACAAAACGCCTGCCTTTTGCACAGTTAGCCCAAACGTTATTTGGCAGAATGGCCTTTGAGCTCAACTTTATGTTTTTCATGCTCGCCTAAGCCTTGGTAGTAGGCACGCAGAATCTCTAGCACCTCTGGACGGCTGAAGTTTTCAGGCACATAGTCATCTTCTGATAATGCCTTGCGCAATTTAGTACCCGACACTTTAACGTGAGAATGCTCATCGTGTGGGCAAGTTTTGGTCGAAGCCATCGCCTCACACTCATCACACCAGAACGTCCAGTCAATTTTTAGCGGTTGGGTGACAAGATCATTGGGCTGCAGCGTATCAAAAATGTGTTGTGCGTCAAATGCACCATAATAATCGCCAACGCCTGCATGGTCGCGCCCAACAATCAGATGGCTACAACCATAATTTTGGCGAAATAGCGCGTGCAACAACGCCTCACGTGGCCCTGCATAACGCATATCAAGCGGATAACCTGCTTGAATAACGGTGTCTTTGCGGAAGTAATTGTCAATCAAAGTTGCAATCGCTTGTTGGCGCACTTCAGCAGGGATATCACCGGGTTTAAGCGCGCCCAAAAGTGAGTGGATCAACACACCGTCACAAATTTCGATGGCGATTTTGGCAAGGTATTCATGCGAGCGGTGCATGGGGTTGCGGGTTTGGAACGCGGCAACAGTTTTCCAGCCTTTTTGTTTAAAAATTTCACGGGTTTGCGTAGGCGTAAGATAAATATCGCCGTATTTTTCGGGGAAATCGCCTTCGCTTAGCACCACAACATCGCCTGCCAAGTTTACGTCGCCTTGCGCCATCACCAAAGCCACCCCAGGGTGGGCGGTGTCGGTTGTGCCAAATACGGTTTGGCATTCATGTGCTTTGTCGATGGTGTATTTTTCTGTTAGCGTCAAAATACCCATCACAGTGTCATTGTGCACCAACGCTACCTCATCGCCGATGGTCAGATGATCAGCGGTTGCCTGGTCGGTTGATAGGGTAATTGGAATTGGCCAAAATACGCCAGCGTTATCGCCTGTTGCTAGGTGCATGTTATCGCACACCGATTGCCAATCGGCTTGGTTCATAAAACCATCAAGTGGGGTAAAGCCGCCAATGCCCAGCATAATCAAGTCACCTGCTTCGCGTGAGGTGATGTTGATTTTGGGTAGGTTTTCGGCTTTTTGTTGGGCGGCGACAAGCGCGTCACCTGTCAAAAGTTTGGGTTTAAGCACAGGGCTACCGTGTGGCGGGACTAAGCCATCGGCAGGTTGGTTGGTGGCACTGGCAGGCATTGCGTTGGCGGCGTTGTGGTTGTGGGCGGTGGCAGGTGAGGGGGCTACTGCGGTCATCGTTGTTCCTGTTGGTTGTTGTGAAATAAACAAAATTAACGTTTAATCATAGGCGATTTGGGCGCGGTGATAAAATGGTTTTTTTTGATACAGTTATCACGGTTTGGAATTTAGCCATAACTTTATCACCGATTAGAATTTACCAAATTGTCCCTAAACTTTTAAGATAGCCGTTTGATTTGCCTTACCCGATTACGCCCAAAGCAATCAACGGGCTAAAAACCAAAACCGCTTGCCGCTATTGTTGGCGGTGATTTTGGTATACAATAGTCGGTTACAGACGTATCAACCACACTTATCCGCTAGCCAATAACCAGACAAGCGCTTAGCCAACGAGGTGATTATGTACCAATACAATGCCATCGACCAGCAGTTGGTCAATGACCGCGTGGCGCAGTTTCGCGACCAAACCCGCCGCTACCTAGCAGGGGAGCTGACCGAAGAAGAATTTTTGCCGTTGCGTTTGATGAATGGGCTATACATTCAGCGTTACGCACCGATGCTGCGCATTGCCATCCCCTACGGCTTGATGGCAAGCTATCAGCTGCGCAAGCTTGCCGACATCACCGAGCGGTTTGATAAGGGCTATGGGCATTTTACCACGCGCACCAACATTCAGCTCAACTGGGTCAAAGTCGAGGAAGTGCCTGATATCCTAGCCGAGCTTGCCAGCGTGCAAATGCACGCCATCCAAACTTCGGGCAACTGTATCCGCAATACCACCACCGATCCGTATGCAGGCGTGAACGCTGAGGAAGTCGCTGATCCGCGCCCGTATTGCGAGATTATTCGCCAGTGGTCTACCTTTCATCCTGAATTTACCTATTTGCCGCGCAAGTTTAAAATCGCGGTGATCGGCAGCAAAGAAGACCGCGCTGCAACCATGCTGCACGATATTGGCTTACATATCGTGAAAAATGATGCAGGCGAGTTGGGGTTTGAAGTCATCGTTGGCGGCGGGCTTGGGCGTACGCCTGTCATTGGTAAGGTGATCCGCGAATTTTTGCCCGAAAAAGACTTGCTATCGTATTTAGATTCGGTGTTACGCGTGTACAACCAGTACGGACGGCGCGATAACAAATACAAAGCGCGGATTAAAATTTTGGTTGAAAGCATGGGCAAAGATGCGTTTGCTGAGTTGGTTGAGCAAGACTGGCAAGTCTACAATCAAGACGGTGCATTGACTTTAACGCCCGAGCAAATTGAGTATGCTAAATCATTTTTTAGCTGTCCTGACTACCAAGATTTTGGTACAGATTTGCCTGCCATTGAGCAAGCCTTGCAAGACCAACTGGCCGCTGACAGCGACTTTGCTGCATGGTATCAGCATAACACCCACGCGCACAAGCTGGCAGGATACCGCATTGTCACGCTATCGCTTAAGCCGTATTTACAAATTGCCGGTGATGTCACCTCAACCCAAATGCGCGTGATTGCCGATTTGGCGGATCGTTACAATTTTGGCGAGATTCGCAGCACCCACCACCAAAACTTGGTATTTAGTGACATCGCGTTGGGTGATTTGTATGAACTGTGGCAAGCACTGGCTGAGTACAATTTGGCACGTCCCAATATCGGCACACTCACTGATATCATCGCGTGTCCTGGTTTTGACTACTGCGCGCTTGCCAATGCCAGCACGCTCAATATCGTAGACCAAATCAACGCACACTTTGAAGAAGTCGATTATGTGCATGATTTGGGTGATTTGCGCTTGAATATCTCAGGCTGTATGAATGCCTGTGCCCACCACCATGTGGGCGATATTGGGATTTTGGGCGTGGATAAAAAAGGCGAATATTGGTACCAAATTTCGCTAGGCGGCTCATCCAAACAGGATGCCAAACTTGGGCAAATTCTTGGGCGTTCGGTAGCGATGGACGCGGTGGCAAGCACGTTGGATGATATTTTGCAAGTATATCTAGCCGAGCGTCAGTCCGAAGAACTGTTTGCCGACACCGTGGCGCGGATTGGACTTGAGCCGTTTCAAGCGCGTGTGTATCGCGACAACGCGACCAGTGAAGCCTAACCCAGTACAGCTAACTTATTGAATAAAAAAGGATTGCGCCTGTATGCCGCTTATTGACCGCACGCATATCATCGAATCTGACGCATTTTACCCTGCCGATAGCAGCGCACGGCAATTTATTGACTTGACCGACGCGGTGCAGGGCGTTGTCTTGCAGCCCGATGCCCGTGAAATCGTCTATAGTCTGATGCCGCTTGCCTTGCTGACCGAAGATGCCAGCGCGGATGACAACAAAACCGCCAAAGCCAAACAAGCTGCGCGTAAGCAGCAATTTGCCGCGCGTTTGCCAACATTGGCTGATGATATCGCGTATTTGGCAGCGAATACAATCGATGGGCAACGTGTTACGCTGCTGTTGTCGGGTGATACTGACTACCAAGCCGTGGCACACGCCTTGCCGCAGATTTTGCCGCACATAGACGCGGTGATAATCTACTTTGCAGGTTTTCGCGATGGACGCGGCTATAGCCTAGCCCAAAGCATGCGTATGCATCCCGATTTTGGCGACACCACCTTGCGCGCGCTCGGCGATATCTTGCCCGATACGCTTGAGCTACTGATGCAAGTTGGTTTTAGCCAGTTTATCATTGATGAGCAAGCGTTTAATGACGCATGGTTTGCGTATTTTGACAGTATCCGCCACCCGTATGATGGACGCAGCGCGCAAGAATTACCGATGTTTAGCCGCGCACAGGCAAAATAAACGCACGCGTGGCTCAAATTACGCGTGGCTCAGATAAAGCAATAAAACAAATCGAATTTTGGCATAAGCATATTGGTAATTAGCATTTTTTTGGCATAAAAAACCTATTTACACTAACGAGCTGATTTTAACCGTATTGCATTAACTTGGACTAAACGATGAGCAATAAACTAAATATTGACCTTGACGCGGCAAACGCCGAGCTGAAAGACAAATCTGCTGAAGAAATCGTGGCATGGGCATTGCAGCATGCCAACAATCCGATCATCACAACCAATTTTCGCCCGTATGAATCGGTGATTTTACACATGGTTGCCAAGCAGCGTCCTGACATCACTGTGTTGTTTGTCGATTCAGGTTACAACACGGAAGCGACTTATCGCCATGCGATGGATTTGATTAAGCGTTTGAACCTCAACGTGGTGACGTATTTGCCACAACAAACGGCAGCGTGGCGCGATGTGCATTTTAATGGTATTCCAAGCGTCAATAACCCTGCGCACGCGGAATTTACCCAGCAGGTTAAACTTGAGCCATTTGGGCGCGCGCTCAAAGAAATCAACCCAGATTTGTGGATTAACGCGATCCGCCGTGACCAAACTGAATTCCGCCAATCGCTAGACGTGGTGACTGAGAGCAAAGACGGTATTGTGAAAGTTGCTCCGTTGTTCAACTGGACAGAAGACGATTTGGAAAACTACCTAAAAGCCAATGACTTGCCTAATGAGCACGATTACTTTGACCCAACCAAAGTCGAAGAAAACCGCGAGTGCGGCTTGCACACGCAACTGTAAGCACAAGACGATTTTTGTCACATCTTTGGCAAATGCGTTAGATCACCCATGCTTTATACAAAAAGCAGGCAAGCAAAAAAGCTGGACAGTTTGGTTCAGCTTTTTTGTCTTTCGCTTTTCAATGCTGCTGCAGATCAACCAACGCCTTTGTAACCCATCGGCGCAAATAGGTACAAGGGGCAAATATGAATACCTTACCGCTATTTTTTAAGCTAGAACACCAAGCCGTGTTGATTGTTGGCGGCGGAGAGGTTGCGCTGCGTAAGGCGACGCTGCTTGCACGGGCAGGGGCGCATATTACCTTTATCGCCAAGCGTTACCAAACCAGTCTACAAGCCGCGTTTGGTGACCAACCGCAACACACCTTGCACACGGGCACGTATGACAGTGCGTTACTTACGGGCAAAACCTTGGTGATTGCTTGCACCGATGACACGGCACTCAATGAGCAGATTTATCGCGATTGCCAAGCGCGGCATATCCCTGTTAATGTTGTTGATAATCCGCCACTGTGTACGTTTATTTTTCCTGCTATCATTGACCGTGATCCAATTACGGTGGCAGTATCAAGCGCGGGCAAAGCCCCTGTATTGGCGCGGCTGCTACGCGCCAAAATTGAAACCGTGATTCCACCGCAATACGGTGCGTTGGCAGGTTTGGCAGGTAAATTTCGTGATCATGTCAAAGCGGCGTTGCCAAACATCACTGCGCGACGTAAATTTTGGGAGCAGGTATTTGAAGGCACGATTGCCGAACACGTGTTTGCCAATGACGTGCCTGCGGCTGAACGTGATTTGCAGGATTTGCTGGCGACCCACCGTGAGCAATTGACCAGTGAGGCGGCGCAAAATAGCGCGTTGGGCAAGGTGTACATCGTGGGCGCAGGCGCAGGCGATCCCGATTTGCTGACCTTTAAAGCCTTACGCTTGATGCAGCAAGCGGATATTGTGTTTTATGATAATTTGGTATCTGCGCCGATTTTGGATTTATGCCGCCGTGACGCGACCAAAATTTATGTCGGCAAAAAAGCCAGCAACCACGCCGTTAGCCAAGACCAAATCAACGAATTGTTGATCAAACACGCCAAGCAAGGCAAGCGCGTGCTACGCCTCAAAGGTGGCGACCCGTTTGTGTTCGGGCGTGGCGGTGAGGAAGCCGAACGCTTAGCGGCAGCAGGTGTGGCGTATGAGATTGTACCAGGGATTACATCGGCGACGGCGGCGGCAAGCTATGCAGGCATTCCTTTGACCCATCGCGATTATGCCCAGTCGGTGAAGTTTGTCACCGCGTGTATCAAAACCCATACCATCAATGATCAGTTTGGTGAACTGCTCGACGACAGCCAAACGTTGGTGTTTTATATGGGTTTAAACCAGTTGGCAGCGATTGCTGATGGCTTGGTGGGGGCAGGACGCGCACCCGATACACCGATTGCGATCGTCTCGAATGCAAGCTTACCCAATCAGCGCGTACTCACAGGTACGCTTGCCGATATCGTCGCCAAACAAGCCGAGGCGAACTTACCAACGCCTGCACTGCTGATCATCGGCAATGTGGTGAAGCTGCATGACACGCTGGCGTGGTTTGGACCAAAAGATGCCAACGACGATGACCCTTCATCCTAACCACCAAGACATTGCTAAGCATACAGTGTTGCTGCACGGCTTGGCGCGGACGGCTTATTCCATGCGCACATTGGCGCAAAGTCTACAGGCAAATGCAGACATGGTGTGTCACAATTTGGCGTATCCGTCACGGCGCCATGACATCGCCACGTTGGCGCGGCAATTTGTTTTGCCACAAATCAACGCTTTGCCATCGGTGGATTATTATGTGACCCATTCCATGGGCGGCATTGTCCTGCGCTATTTGCTGCAACACGATTTAATTGCACCACCGCAAGCGATTGTCATGCTAGCACCACCCAATGCAGGTAGTGAAATTGTTGATAAGCTGGGTCATTGGCGAGCGTTTGGTTGGCTCAATGGCGCGGCAGGGCGCGAACTTGGTACAGGTGCGGATAGTATGCCCAACCGCCTCAACGCCATGGCGTATGCGCTGCCTTGCCCTGTTGGGGTGATTATCGGCAATCGATCACGCGACCCATTGCGCTACTTGCTACCCAGCGCCAATGACGGCAAGGTGACGTTGGCAAGTAGCCGTTTGGCGGGTGCGGATTTTTTGGTGTTGCCTGTTGGACATACCTTTATGATGACCAATCAAGCGTTACAAAGGCAAGTGAGGCATTTTTTGCAATACGGGGGTTTTAGGGTTAATTAAAAAACGCCCATGGATCAAACCATAGGCGTTTTTATATTTAGCGCAATTTAACTGTCTAGTTTAGCCAACCATGCATCGATCGCTGCCGCTTGGTCTGCTGCGTTGCCTGTATAAGTGGCAGGGGTCATTTCACGCAAGCGCGCCTTATCCGCGTCTGCCACGGCCGCCAACGCTTCGCTATCGACAAACGTCAGCATCATCTCACGTGTCATGGCATTACCGCGTGTCAAGGCTTTGAGCTGCTCATACGGATTTGCCACACGGTAACGGCGCATCACCGTTTGAATCGGCTCAGCAAGCACCTCTTGTGCTGCGTCCAAATCTGCCGCCAAACGTTCAGGATTGACTTGCAACTTGCCAATGCCTTTTAGGCAAGCGTCATAGGCAATCAAGCTTTGTGCCAGTCCCACCCCGATATTGCGTAAAACAGTCGAATCCGATAAATCACGCTGCATACGTGAAATCGGCAATTTTTCGCCCAAATGTGCCAGCATGGCATTGGCAACGCCCAAATTGCCCTCAGAGTTTTCAAAATCAATCGGATTGACTTTGTGCGGCATGGTTGATGAGCCCACTTCGCCTTCTTTAAGTTTTTGTTTAAAATAACCCAAAGAAATATATTGCCAAACATCGCGGTTAAAATCAATCAATACGGTATTAAAACGACGCAACGCGTCAAATAGCTCAGCGATGTAGTCATGCGGTTCAATTTGCGTGGTATAGGGATTAAACGTTAGCCCCAAATCCTGCTCGATAAAATCCTGCGCGTGCTGCTGCCAATCCACGTCAGGGTATGCTGACAAATGCGCGTTGTAGTTGCCGACCGCGCCATTGGCTTTACCCAGCAGTTCCACAGCACGAAATTGCTTGAGCTGACGCGCCAGCCGATAGGCGACGTTTGCCATTTCTTTGCCCAAGGTGGTTGGGCTTGCGGTTTGCCCGTGTGTACGCGATAGCATCGGCTGGGTAGCATGGGTTTTGGCAAGTTGGGCGATGTCATCAATCAACCGCTGCATAGTGCGCGTAAGCTCGGCGCGGCTGTCTTTGAGCATCAACGCATACGATAGGTTGTTGATGTCCTCTGAGGTGCAGGCAAAGTGAATAAATTCTAAACTATCTGCTAATTTATCGGCAAGCGCAGGTTGGTTTTTAAAGGTATTTTTGATGAAATACTCAACCGCTTTGACATCATGATTGGTGGTTTTTTCGATATTTTTAATCGCCTGTGCATCGGCTTCGCTAAAATGATCGACAATCGCGTTGAGCGCAGCTTGCGTGTCGGCATCAAACGCAGGCAATTCGGCGATATCAGGATGGCGTGCCAGGGCTTGTAACCAACGAATCTCAACCGTGACGCGGGCTTTAATCAAGCCAAATTCGGACAGATACGGGCGCAGGCTATCGACTTTGGCGGCATAGCGACCATCAATTGGTGACAAGGCGGTCAAGGTATTCATAGGCTTTTTCCAAATTAAGATAGACAAAACGTAACAAAAAAAGATTTAAGGTGCCATTATACACAATTGCACAGGCTTACGGAATTTACTGCTTTTTTAAAAAATTGTTTGGGTGGTCAAAGGCGGCTACCATCGTGCATACTAACTGATAAAAGCTCAAGCTAACTGATAAAAGCTCAAGCGTGCGCAAACAATACCAGCGCGGAGGTATCATGGACATATGCATATGGTGTGTAGGCTACGCGCTGTGCAGCGCGCTAAACTATTGGCTGCTAGCACGCGGCGGCGCAAAGGTTGTTGAGGGTTGGCTGTCGATGTTTGTTGTCGGTTGGCTGGCTTGGGATTGGAATAGCGAGCAAATTCGTTTGTATACTGTAATTATATGGCTGGTTGAAACAGTGGTATTTATGCTTGGAGTATTCAATACGCCGCTGCGCTTAGCATGGCTTGGTTTACCCGCGGCCTAATGGTCACTTAGTTCAATCATGGTTGAGTTAAATTTGCCAAAATCTTACCCAAAACGTCATTTACCCTTAGCATCTGCCCAGATGATTTTGTGTAATTGTAGCTGAAAACGCACGGGTAGGGCATCTGCCAAAATCCACTCCGCCAATTCGGTGGCAAGACTTGGCACTTCAGGCGAGCAATCAGCATACACATTAAACATTGGTGAAAACCATACCGTACCGACTTTATCGGCCAGATCATATCTTGCTAGCACCTGTTTTGCCCAGTCATAATCCGTGCGATTCATGATGACAAACTTCAGTTGGTCATGGGTAGTCAAGCAAGCAAGGTTAGCCCACAGGTTTTTATCCACTTCACCCGATGACGGTGTTTTGATATCCATGACCTTTGACACAGCAGGTGGCACACCGCAAACATCCAATGCACCCGAGGTTTCTAACGAAATTTCATAACCTAAACCCAGTAACTGACGCATAAGCGCGATGGCATTGGGCTGCGCCAATGGTTCACCGCCCGTCACGCACACGCGCTGACACGCATAACGCGCCACATCTGCGATGATGTCCTCTAGGCTCATGCGCTCACCGCCAAAAAACGCGTACTCGGTATCGCAATACACACAGCGCAGTGGGCAGCCTGTTAGGCGAATAAACACTGTCGGCAAACCTGCCGTCAATGCCTCACCTTGTAGTGAATAAAAAATCTCGCTCACGCGCAAACCTGCTGCAGGGTCAGTGGTCGGAATGGTGGTGTTGCGTAGGGGAGTATTTAATAAAATATCGGACGCGTTTGATATAGACATATGTTGGATATAAAAAAGTATATTAACCGCACCATTTTAACAAATTTAACAACGTTAAGCAGGTATTTGGGCGTTTAAATCTCTTACCGATCGGCTAAGATGTCAAATATCATAAAAAAAAGCAGCTTGGCGTGCCAAACTGCTGGTTGTGCTTAATGGGGTAGTTGGTCTATCAATCCATTCTGAGCAACTCATTGATACCAACCTTGCTGCGCGTTTGGGCATCAACTTGCTTGACGATCACCGCGCAGTACAAGCTATGGCTACCATCTTGACTTGGCAAGCTGCCTGCTACCACCACCGAACCTGCTGGCACGCGCCCGTAAGTCACCTCACCTGTCATGCGGTTATAAATCTTGGTCGATTGCCCGATATACACACCCATTGAGATGACCGAGCCTTCCTCAACAATCACGCCTTCAACAATTTCTGAACGCGCACCAATAAAGCAATTGTCCTCAATAATCGTGGGGTTGGCTTGCAAAGGCTCAAGCACGCCGCCAATGCCGACACCGCCCGACAAATGCACGTTTTTGCCGATTTGCGCACAGCTACCCACCGTTGCCCATGTGTCCACCATCGTACCGCTATCGACGTACGCACCAACATTGACATACGATGGCATCAGCACCACGCCCTTGCCGATAAACGCGCCACGACGTGCCACCGCAGGCGGTACTACGCGCACACCTGCTTGGGCAAACTGCGCATCGCCCCAGTCTTCAAACTTGGTATCAACCTTGTCAAAAAACTGTAAATCGCGTCCGCCTTGCATGATGCGGTTGTCATTCATCCGAAACGACAGCAATACGGCTTTTTTGACCCACTGATTAACGATCCACTCATCGCCTTGTTTTTCAGCCACGCGTAGGCTGCCATCATCAAGCTTGGCAAGCACGTCATTCACCCCTGCGCGCAGCTCGTCACTAAAGGTTTTTGGGCTTAAATCGGCGCGGTTGTCAAACGCGGTTTCAATCAGTTGTTGTAGGTTGGTTGTATCACGCATAAAAGGTTCCTTTCGCCATGTTGGTGAGTCAAATTAAACATCAAATGTATGCAAAATAATGATAACTTTATTCTTAAAATTTGACGAGTACAGGCTTTATATTGTCGCTAATTTAGCCTAAATTAGCAAATACAAAAAGCAAAGGCACCCAGCGTTTTTTCTTGTTAGAATAAAACATCGGTTCTGCTATGATATGCTAAGACTGCTTGCTAAAGTATGGTTAAAATAGCATTTTTAAAATTTTTATCAACATAAAACTAGGACAGATCACATGACGATTCAACAACCCGACCCACAATTCGCCCAAGCGGCGGCTGATCACCACCTTACTGATGACACGCGCACAACCAGTAGCGCGGCGGTGTATGCCAACAATGCCGACGCGATTGGCAACACGCCACTGGTACGCCTCAACCGTATCATGCCGCAAGGTGTGACAGTTTTGGCAAAAATTGAAAGCCGTAACCCAGCGTTTTCGGTCAAATGCCGTATTGGTGCAGGCATGATTGAGGATGCCGAAAAATCGGGCAAACTCAAAGCTGGTATGCACATCATCGAGCCAACCAGCGGCAACACAGGCATCGCATTGGCGTTTGTGGCGGCGGCAAAAGGCTATCCGATTACATTGACCATGCCATCATCAATGAGCATGGAGCGGCGCAAGGTACTAGCGGCATTGGGCGCAAACTTGGTGCTCACCGACCCAGCGGCAGGTATGCGCGGTGCCGTCGAAAAAGCCCAACAAATCCATGACAGCGCGCCTGATAGCTACTTTTTGCCACAGCAGTTTGATAACCCTGCCAACCCTGCAACCCACGTGCGCACTACCGCACCTGAGATTGACCGCGCAACGGGCGGACACATCGATGCGTTGGTTGCAGGCGTGGGCACAGGCGGTACGCTAACGGGCATTGCGACGTATTTTAAACAGCACAAACACCAACCGCTTTACACGGTTGCGGTTGAGCCTGCCGAGTCGCCCATTATCAGCCAAACCTTAAAAGGCGAACCTATCACCCCAGGTCCGCACAAAATTCAAGGTATCGGCGCAAACTTTATTCCCAAAAACTTGGCACTTGATTTGATTGATGAGGTCATCCCCGTGGATAGCGACAGCGCGGTACAATGGGCGCGCCGTGCGATGACTGAGGAGGGCATTTTGTGCGGTATTTCTTGCGGTGCTGCGCTCAAAGCTGCCAACGAGCTTGCCAGTCGCCCCGACATGCAAGGCAAAACCATTGTGGTGATTTTGCCTGACAGCGGCGAGCGTTATTTGTCATCGGTACTGTTTGATGGCGTATTTAGCGGCGAAAACTTCAGCTAAACCAAATGAGTTTAGCCAAATATTAACGGTTTAATACAACTGACTACTGGGCTTATGCAAGTTATCATAAGCCCATTAATATTTTTATCTTAAAAATAAGTTTAAATGATGATGTCATTTATCAATTACGAGCTGATGCACCAGTTTGATACCAAAACCTTTCGCCAGCAACAGCCATTTCCGCATACCTTGTTTAAAGATCTGCTACGCCCTGAAGCGTTTGATTTGCTGTATCGTGAGTTTCCAAGCCTAGATTTGTTTGAACGGCATGTCAATGTGGCCAGAAATGCGACGGGGCAACGCCCACATAATCGCTATTATTTGGCGTTGCAGCAGTCGATTTATCATGATAAGCAGGCAGGCAGCCGCGGCGTGGCGACGCTTGCCCAACTGCCTGCAAGCTGGCAAGCGTTTGTCACCGAGCTACAAACCAGCACGGCGTATCACGATTTTTTGGCACGCATGCTGGGCATTGAGGATTTTGATGCGCGTTACGCATGGCATGTTGGCGAAAACAGCTCTGAGGTGTCGCCGCATTGCGATAGCCTTGAAAAACTTGCCACGCATATTTTTTATTTTAATACGTCAGCGGACTGGGATTTATCATGGGGCGGTTCGATTATCGTGCTAGATGGTAAGCAAGTACCACAAGATAATCCTGAAATCAGTGACTTTCGCCATGCCGAAGCGTTTGATATCCGTGATAATCGCAGTTTTTTGTTTCAAAACACGGCACGCGCGTGGCATGCAGTCGAGGCATTGACCAGCCCAGCAGGGCACTATCGACGGTTGTTTAACGTCATCGTTCAAGTACCCAAGGGCAAAAAGCTGCGCCATTTTGATCCCAGTCATTGGCAAAATCGCTTGCGCCGTGGGCTGATGTTGGGCGGTATTAGTGGGCGGTCAGGTCGTTAGGTGCTGCTTAATCCAGCCTATGATGTCATCATAAACTTGCGCATGGTCGGGGTCAAACAAAATTTCATGGCGCATGCCCATGTACTGCTTGTATTCAACATCGCTAAACGCTTGTTCGCGTAAGCGTTTGACGATACGCGGTAATGCTTTACCCATTTGTCCGACATTATCGTCCTGCCCACTGACCCATAGCATTGGCAAGTCACGGCGCACGCCCTGAGCCCAGTCGGCAGGGGTAGCGCGTGCCATCAATTCCATCAATGCATAAAAGCCATTGTAAGAAAAATGAAACATCATCAACGGGTCATCGATAGCACGTTGAATTTGTTCGTGGTCGGTGTTGAGCCAGTTTAGGTGGTTTTTGTCGCGCTCACGCCAAAACGGCAAGTTGGTCACACGGCGTAGCAAACCATCAAGCACCGCACTATCTTGCTGTGGTGCGATCACATTCAGCGCGCGTGTGATCGGCAAAAAGACCCCTGCCAGCGGATTGGCATCTGATGTACCCATCAAAATCGCGCCTGCCAGCTGTGCGTTGGGTTGTTCTGTCAGACTCGGCAACAACGCACGGGCGACAAACGAGCCCATGCTATGCCCCAAAATAAACTTGGGTAAATCAGCATAATCATACGCCAGCGCGTCATATTGCGCGCGCGTGTAATCCAAAATCCGCTTGGCAGGGTCAGGCAAGCCCATATAGCCCAAGTCGCCCATTTGTGCCGCACGCATGCCGTGTCCCAGTTGGTCAAACGTCTGTACCACCACACCTTGCGCTGCCAAAAACTCAGCAAAATCAGCATAACGCCCTGCGTGCTCGACCATGCCATGTACCAACAGCAGCGCAGCAGTTGGCTTGACATCAGCAGGCGGTAAATAGCGGTTGTAGTGGTATTCATTGAGAATGGGTGAGGGCATGGGTATTCCTTAGCGTCAAGTAAACATACAGGCTAGGTTATGGCTTTATTTTTATACGATTTTCATGGGCAAAACCAAACACAATGCCTTAATTTTAGCGGTTTGGGCGGCAGATGACAAGGCATAAGCCGCCGCATTTTGGGCGTGCAAAACAAATCAATCCGCCAGCTGATACAAGCGTTGGCCCTCATCAAAGCGTTTTGCCACATTCGGCGCGGCAGGCGTCAGCACTGATACAACATAAATTGCCACACTTGCCAACACAAAGCCTGGCACGATTTCATACAACGCGCTGCCCGTTTGTTTCCACAGCACCACCGTCAGCGCACCAACCACCATACCTGCCAACGCGCCTGCGCCACTCATACGCCGCCAAAACAGCGAAAACAGCACCACAGGGCCAAACGCCGCGCCAAAACCTGCCCACGCATACGACACCAAGCCCAGCACACGGCTATCGGGGTCTTGGGCAAGCCAAATTGCCACCAACGCCACCGCCAGCACCATCGCGCGCCCAATCCAGACCAACTCTTTTTGCGACGCATGCGGGCGTACAAAACCTTTATAAAAATCCTCAGTGATTGCACTTGAGCACACCAACAGCTGACAGCTTAATGTACTCATCACCGCTGCCAGCAGTGCCGATAGCACCACACCGACCACCCACGGATTAAACAACAAACGCGTCAAGCCAATAAAAATCTGCTCAGAATTACCGCCCAAAATCGCCACGTTGTCGGAATGTTGGTTAAAATACGCAATACCAAAATAACCAATCAGCACCGCGCTTAGCAAGCATACCACCATCCACGCCATACCGATGCGCCGCGCATTGATTAGTGACTTGACCGTATCTGCCGCCATAAACCGTGCCAAAATATGCGGCTGCCCAAAATACCCCAAACCCCACGCCATTGAGCTGATAATCCCCAAAAGCGTCGTGCCATACAGCAGGCTGCCGTATTGCTTGCCATCTGCCAGCGTTGCCGCACCAATCGCTGCCTGAATCTCTGCCATACCGCCCAAGTTCAAATAAATCATCACAGGCACGAGCAGCAGCGCAAAAAACATCAACGTGGCTTGCAGCGTATCCGTCCAGCTCACCGCCAAAAAGCCACCGATAAACGTATAAGCAATCGTCGCAAACGCGCCCAACCACAACGCCGAGCCATAGCTCATAGCAAACAAACTTTCAAACAAGCGCGCGCCTGCCACAATCCCCGACGCGCAATAAATCGTAAAAAAAAGCAAAATAATCGTCGCCGAGATGATTTTAAGCAAGCGATTGTTGCCACCAAAACGGTGATAAAAATACTCAGGCAGCGTCAGCGCGTTGGCATTGACCTCAGTATGCACGCGCAGCCGCCCTGCCACCAACAGCCAGTTGATATACGCGCCAAGCGTCAGCCCAATCGCAATCCACGCCTCGCTCAGACCCGACACAAACACCGCACCTGGTAGCCCCATCAGCAGCCAGCCCGACATATCCGACGCGCCTGCCGACATCGCCGTGACAAAACTGCCCAAGCTGCGCCCGCCCAAAATATAATCATCGAAATTGCGCGTGGCAAAATATGCTGCAAAACCCAAGCCCAGCACCACAACCAAATACAGCCCAAAGGTAATATAAACGGGATTCATCTGTTTGCCTTGACCCTCTGCTCCAGCGTGTTGCCACCGTTTGCCAACGTCCGTATCAAACCGACAACACAAAAAAAAGCCAATCCGTCAATCGGCTGGCAAAAAATTTCACACGGCTTAAACACCGTGGCTAAAGCGTTCTACTGTAGCATGTTTTTGACACACCGCGCAATGTGGTGAGTTAATGCCAGTCAAAGGCAAGGCAGGCATCACACCTGTATCACCGCCACACCATACAACCAAACAACCATACAAAAAAAGGTGCACACAACGGTACACCTTGATTTGTTCAAAAATTTTTATCACGCTTTTAAAAACTTGGCTGTCTTAGCACGCGGCTTTTTTGGTTGCCAACGCGCCTGCTTTCATATCCGCCTCTGACACAGGATTTTTACCACGAATGGGGCGAGGACATGGCTCGCCGTAGTACTGGCGGTCAGCAAAGTAGCTAGAACGCACCATCGGGCCTGCCCACACATTAAAAAAGCCCAATTTTTTGCCATACGCCATGTAACGGTCAAACTCATCAGGATGCACAAAGCGATCGACAGGCGCGTGGCTTTTACTTGGCGCAAGGTATTGCCCAATCGTGACCAAATCCACGTCATGCGCTTTTAAATCATCAAGCAGCGCGTAAACCTCTTCTTCGGTTTCGCCCAAACCCACCATAAAGCCGCATTTGGTTGGCAAATCGGGGCGACGCGCTTTATATTGCTTGAGCAAATCTAGCGAATGCTGATAATCTGAACCGGGGCGAAATGCCTTATACAACCGTGGCACGGTTTCGATGTTGTGGTTAAACACATCGGGCGCGGTCTCAACCAAGGTGTCAAGCGCAACTTGCATACGCCCACGAAAATCGGGCACTAAAATTTCAATCAAGCAGTTTGGTGACAGCGCGCGCGTACGCTCGATGACCTCGGCAAAATGCCCTGCGCCGCCATCGACCAAATCATCACGATCCACCGACGTAATCACGGCGTATTTTAGTCCCATATCACTGATGGTTTCGGCGGTGTGGCGTGGCTCATCGGTGTCTAGCGGCCGCGGACGACCGTGCGCCACATCACAAAACGGACAACGCCGCGTGCAGATATCACCCATAATCATGAACGTTGCCGTACCATCGCCAAAGCATTCAGGCAAGTTTGGGCAAGCGGCTTCCTCGCACACGGTGTACAGGTTGTTACGGCGTAAGGTGGACTTGATACGCTCGACCTCTGCCGATGATGACAACTTGACACGAATCCAATCGGGTTTTTTGGGGGCAACCTCGGTGGGAATGATTTTAATGGGAATCCGCGCCACTTTGTCATGTCCGCGCAGTTTTTCGCCAACTTCAGGACGTTTGACACCAGCACGCGCAGCAGGGCGTGGCGCAGGGGTAGTGCTGGCGTTGGGGTTGTGGGTTTGGACAACATCGGTCATAGCGATTCCTTGTTCTTATATCGCAGCGATTTACGTCGGCTGTTATGTATCACGCCATTATAGCAAATCGCCGCTTGTTTGGCAGCTTTGCTTGCTGGTCAAAAAGCGGATTGTTGGTTACTTGATTGGCAAAAATCATATGACACCTAAATTTAACGATTGATATTAACGCGCGCCTGATGTTAAAGCGCGCCATGATTTGCCGTCGGCATGACTTTTAAAAAATCGACAGAAAAAAATCAGCAATCGATAACAAGTTTTAACTTATTGTATGCTAAGTGCCTAAAAATCAAGCTATTAGTTTGCTAGGCGCGTCGATATGTTGTTGTGGTCTGATGTCATTGCCGCAATCGCAAAGCAATAAAAATTTCTAAAATGAATTTTATTCAACTTATTTTAGAATAATATCATTTTTATTCATGTTAAAAATCGGGTATAAATAGCGGCATAGATTAAAACCTAAAATCTTACAAGATGTAAGATTAATTGTGTCAGATAACCCGTTAGCCAAAGGTGATTTAGCGATGACGACTTCAACCCAACCGACTTCAACCCAACCGACTTCAACCCAACCGACTTCAACCCAACCGACTTCAACCCAACCGACTTCAACCCAACCGACTTCAACCCAACCGTTTGCTTGTTCAGTCCAGCGCATTCGTTTTGATGAAAACTATGTGCCTGCCAAAAGCACACGCTTGACAACCAATTTTGCCAACCTTGCACGCGGTGAGCGCCGTCAGCAAAACCTGCAAAATACGTTGAACATGATTAACAACCGCTTCAACAATCTGGCGCATTGGGATAACCCAACGGGCGATCGCTATCGCGTTGAGCTTGATATCGTATCGCTTGATTTGGATATCGAAGGCAACGGCGAGCGTTTTCCTGCCATCGAGATGCTGCACACTACCATCATTGACCAACAAACCCACACGCGTATCAGCGGCATTGTTGGCAACAGTTTTTCATCGTATGTGCGCGATTATGACTTTAGTGTGTGGCTGCGTCGTCACAACAATAACTACCAAAACACTGACTTCACAGTCCCCGATAACTTTGGCGTGCTGCATGGCAAGTTGTTTAAATACCTGTTAGAATCAGATGAGTTTCGCCAGCAATTTCCCAAATCGCCTGTGATTTGCCTAAGTGTTTCGACAACAAAAACTTACGAGCGCACAACCAACGTGCATCCAATTCTTGGCGTAGAGTACCGCCAAGATGCGTATTCGCTGACCGATGAATACTTTGCTCACATGGGCTTACGTGTGCGTTACTTTATGCCGCCCAATGCGGTTGCCCCGTTGGCGTTTTATTTCTCAGGCGATTTGCTCAACGATTACAGCAACCTTGAGCTGATTGGTGCCATCAGCACGATGGAGTCATTCCAAAAAATTTACCGCCCAGAGATTTATAACGCCAATTCGGCAGCAGGGCAGGTGTATCAGCCAAGTTTGACGTATGACGATTATTCATTGACAAATATCGACTATGACCGTGACGAGCGCACGCAGCTTGCTATCGAACAAGGCAAGTACACCGAGACCAACTTCATCGAGCCATTTCGCAATGTGTTAGCACAGTGGGCAGGTGTGGATGTTATTTAGTGATTTATTTAATTTAAAAATTTAACTAATTTAAAAAATAGGAAGCTTTTATGACGCAATCAGCAAGCCGTATCGACCATCTACAGCGACTACCGACCTCAACCGCAGGTAGCTTACCGAAGCCTGCGTGGTTGGCAGAACCTGAAAAACTGTGGTCAGAATGGAAAGTCACAGGCGATGACTTGCAACAAGCCAAATATGACGCGCTGTTGGTATCACTGCAAGAACAAACTGCCGCAGGGCTTGATATCGTTAGCGATGGCGAGCAAACTCGTCAGCATTTTGTCACCACCTTTATTGAGCATCTTAATGGTGTGGATTTTAACCAACGCCAAACGGTCAAAATCCGTAACCGCTACGATGCCAGCGTGCCAAGCGTTGTAGACGCGGTGTCGCGCTCCAAGGCGGTATTTGTTGAAGATGCGCAGTTTTTGCGTCGTCATACCGACCGCGTCATCAAATGGGCATTACCAGGTCCGATGACCATGGTTGATACCTTGTATGATGCGCACTACAAAAGCCGTGAAAAATTGGCATGGGAATTTGCCACCATTTTGAACCAAGAAGCCAAAGAATTGGCGGCAGCAGGTGTGGATATTATTCAGTTTGATGAACCAGCGTTCAACGTGTTTTTTGATGAGGTTCACGATTGGGGCATGGCGGCATTAGAACGCGCTTGTGAAGGCTTAGCCGATATGGGTTGCCAAACCGCGGTACATATCTGTTATGGCTATGGCATCAAAGCAAACACCGATTGGAAACAGACACTGGGCAGCGAGTGGCGACAATACGAAGAAGTATTCCCAAAACTGCAAGCATCATGCTTGGACATTATTTCATTGGAGTCGCAAAATTCACGCGTGCCGATGGATTTGATGGAGCTGATTCGCGGCAAAAAGGTCATGGTGGGCGCGATTGACGTGGCGACCGACACCATCGAAACGCCCGAACAAGTTGCCGATACCTTGCGCAAGGCATTACAATTTGTCGATGCTGATAAGCTGTATCCTTCAACCAACTGTGGCATGACGCCGCTATCACGCGCGGTTGCCCGTGGCAAGCTTGCAGCTTTGACAGCAGGGGCAGCACTTGTGCGTCGTGAATTGGCATAAGCCAATCGCACGCGGTATTTTTTTAGGGTCAAAAAGTTATAACAGTAAAAGGTAAGCAAATACAAATGGTAGCAGCGAGCGATTTTCGAGATGCCATGGCAATGCTCAGTAGTGCGGTCAATGTGGTAACCACCGCAGGCGAAGCAGGGCGGCACGGCTTTACCGCCTCGGCGGTGTGTAGCGTCACCGATACGCCACCGACCTTGCTGGTGTGCATGAATACCGCGTCACGCTCTTACCAGTATTTTGTTGAAAACCGTGTGCTAGCGGTGAATGTGCTGGCTGAACACCATGAGCCGCTGTCGAATAGCTTTGCCTCCAAAATGAGCTCTGAGGAGCGTTTTGGACAAGCTGAGTGGACAACGTTGGCAACGGGTTCACCGATTTTGACCAATGCGCTGGTGAGTTTTGATTGCCAAATTGAGCAAATCCAAGAAATTGGTACGCATGGTATCTTTATGTGCCGCATTGTCGCCTTGCGTCAAAATGACCACGATCAAGGATTGGTGTATTTTAACCGTGCGTATCACCGCGTGGGCACGCCCAAAATCGGCTAGCATGGTTTAATTGACCCTATTTCGGTGGTTTTTTCGCTGTTTGTTGTTGCGCGCCTGCTATTGGTCATGAGCCAGTAGCAGGTCTTTTCATGTTGAGATAAAGGGATGTTACGATCATGAACCGACCCAAGTATTTGCCCGATAATTTTAGCCTGCTGATTATGCTGATGGTGGTGCTTGCCAGTATTGTGCCGATATCGGGCACGCCTGCGCGCGTGTTTAGTCATATGACGGATGTTGCCGTTGGGATGCTGTTTTTTTTGCATGGAGCAAAATTATCGCGTGAAGCGGTGCTTGAGGGCTTGCTGCATTGGCGGCTGCATTTGATGATTTTTGCCGCCACGTTTGTGCTGTATCCACTGCTTGCGCTTGTTATGAAGCCGTTGGTCATGCCATTTATCACGCCTGAGCTATACATGGGCTTTGTTTATCTGTGCCTGTTGCCCTCAACAGTGCAATCCTCGATTGCGTTCGTGTCGATTGCTAAAGGCAATGTGCCTGCGGCGGTGTGCAGCGCGTCTGCGTCCAATATCATCGGGATTTTTCTGACACCTGTGCTCGTTGGGCTGTTTTTAAATCAGTCAGTAGACGGCGCAGGTGGTGTCGGCATGGGCGTAGTCGGCAAAATCGTTGGGCTGCTACTGGTGCCGTTTATTTTGGGGCAAATTGTTCGCCCACGGATGATCAATTTTTTAAAACAGCATGGCAAATTGGTCAAGGTGGTCGATCAAGGCTCGATTTTGATGGTGGTGTATTCGGCATTTAGCGCAGCGGTGATTGAGGGCATTTGGCACCAAGTATCGTGGGCGACCTTGGCGTATTTGATTGGCATTTGTCTGGTCATGCTTGCCGTTGTCATGGTGGTGCTACAGATAAGCAGTAAAAAACTTGGCTTTAACCGCGCTGATCGTATCACGATTTTGTTTTGTGGCTCTAAAAAAACCTTGGCAAGCGGCGTGCCGATGGCAAAAATTTTGTTTGCAGGGCAGCCATACGGCATGTTGATTTTGCCGTTGATGTTGTTTCACCAAATTCAGCTATTGGTCTGTGGGATTTTAGCAGCACAAATGGCCAAAAAATAATAGGCAAACATCAGCTAATCAACACAGCGCCAAGCAAGGGGTAGCAAACTATATTTTGTGCAAAAATGCCAAAATGGGGTTTGTATTTTGCAGCTAAATAACGATTATAGCCAACCACCGTGCGATTTTGCTACCGTTTTGCCTTAACTTTTTGCCATAAATACGGTATAGTAAGGCGATTTTAATCAATAAAACATTGATACCTCGCGTTGCCAAGACAATAGGCCAAAAAATTTTGGTAAATCACGGCAACTTGCTCGGTAAAATTAAATTTTAATAGCTCGCCAAAAGCCCAACTTAACCATCAACAGCCAGAGGGATGACTATGTTACAAGATTATCGCAAACACGTCGAAGAGCGCGCCGCGCAAGGCGTTGTGCCACAACCGTTGAACGAACACCAAACCGCCGAACTGGTTGAAGGGCTAAAAAATCCGCCTGCCGATGAAGGCGAGTTTTTGCTTGATTTGTTAGAAAACCGCATTCCACCGGGGGTGGATCAAGCCGCGTATGTCAAAGCCGCATTTTTGGCAGATATCGTCAAAGGCAACGCGCAATCGCCTTTGGTGAGCAAGCAAAAAGCCATTGAGTTGTTGGGCACTATGCAAGGTGGCTACAACGTACAACCGCTGATTGACGCGCTAGACGACAAAGCATTGGCAGCCGATGCGGCAAACGCGCTTAAACATACCTTGTTGGTGTTTGATGCGTTCCACGATGTGGCAGAAAAAGCCGACGCAGGCAACGAATACGCCAAAGCGGTGATTCAATCATGGGCGGATGCAGAGTGGTTCACCAGCCGCAAGCCTGTGCCTGAAAAAATGACTTATAAAACCTTTAAAGTCACGGGTGAGACCAACACCGACGACTTGTCGCCAGCCCAAGACGCATGGAGCCGTCCTGACATTCCACTACACGCGCTTGCCATGCTCAAAAACGCGCGCGATGGCATTCACCCCGATGAAGACGGTGTGATTGGCCCGATGAAACAAATTGAAGCGCTTAAAGCCGATGGCATCCCCTTGGCGTATGTGGGTGACGTGGTCGGTACAGGCTCAAGCCGTAAATCAGCCACCAACTCCGTACTATGGCTGATGGGCGATGACATCAAAGGCGTGCCCAACAAACGCGCAGGTGGTTTGGTCTTGGGTGGCAAAATTGCGCCGATTTTCTTTAATACCATGGAAGACGCAGGCTCATTGCCCATCGAGACCGACGTATCAGGCTTGAACATGGGTGATGTGTTTGACATCTATCCACACGATGGCAAAATCACCCGTCATGACTCTGACGAGGTCATCTCAACCTTTACCCTAAAATCACCCACCCTATTGGATGAAGTGCGTGCAGGCGGACGTATTCCGCTGATTATTGGACGTGCCTTGACCAACCGTGCGCGTGACTACTTGGGCTTGCCAGCGTCAGAGGTGTTTATCAAGCCCGTGCAACCTGCCGACACAGGCAAAGGCTATACCTTGGCACAAAAAATGGTGGGTAAAGCCTGCGGCGTTGAAGGCGTACGCCCTGGTACTTATTGCGAGCCCAAAATGACCACAGTCGGCTCACAAGACACCACAGGCCCGATGACCCGCGATGAGCTTAAAGACTTGGCGTGTTTGGGCTTTAGCGCAGATTTGGTGATGCAGTCATTTTGTCATACCGCGGCTTATCCAAAACCCATTGACGTTGAAACCCAACACACCTTGCCTGATTTTATTATGAACCGCGGCGGTGTGAGCTTACGCCCTGGTGACGGTATCATCCACTCATGGCTGAACCGTATGTTGTTGCCCGACACCGTCGGCACAGGTGGCGACTCACACACACGTTTCCCAATGGGTATTTCATTCCCTGCAGGGTCTGGTTTGGTCGCGTTTGCTGCCGCGACAGGCGTCATGCCACTTGATATGCCAGAATCTGTACGCGTGCGCTTTGTGGGCGAGATGCAGCCTGGTATCACCTTGCGTGACCTGGTTCATGCTATCCCTTATCAAGCTATCCAAGAAGGCTTGCTGACCGTTGAAAAAGCAGGCAAGAAAAACGTATTTAACGGCCGTATCCTAGAGATTGAAGGCCTAGAAAACCTCACCGTTGAACAAGCGTTTGAATTATCAGACGCGTCAGCTGAGCGTTCTGCGGCAGGTTGTACCATTACCTTGTCTGAAGAATCGGTGAAAGAATACTTAAATTCTAACATCACCTTGCTCAAATGGATGATTGCCGAGGGCTATGGCGATGCGCGCACCTTGGCGCGTCGTATCCAAGGCATGGAAGAATGGCTAGCCAATCCAAGCCTAATGCGTGCGGATGAAGACGCCGAATATGCGGCAGATATCGTCATTGATATGTCAGAAATCAAAGAGCCTATCTTGTGCTGCCCAAATGACCCAGACGATGCCAAAACCTTGGCAGACGTGGCAGGCGACAAAATCGATGAAGTGTTCATTGGTTCTTGTATGACCAACATCGGCCATTTCCGCGCCGCAGGCGAGCTACTCAAAGAAGTACCCGCAGGCAGCCTTGTGACCCGTTTGTGGATTGCACCGCCAACCAAAATGGATGCACGCCAATTGATGGATGAGGGCTTGTACAACGTCTATGCGCAAGCAGGTGCACGCACCGAGATGCCGGGCTGCTCACTGTGTATGGGTAACCAGGCGCGTATTGCACCAAAATCGACTGCGGTCTCAACCTCAACGCGTAACTTCCCGAATCGCTTGGGTCAAGGAGCTAACGTGTATCTGGCATCCGCAGAATTGGCGGCAGTGGCGGCGGTATTGGGACGCTTGCCGACCAACGACGAATATCAACAATACGCAAGCAAAATCAATAGCATGTCAAAAGACATCTACAAATACATGAACTTTGACCGCATGGCAGAGTACACCAAAGAAGCCAATGAAATCGATGTTGAAGCCGTCAGCAAAATCGATGTGGCTCAGCTTGCATAAATAATGTGACCGTTATACCAAAGCCCTATCCCAGCGATAGGGCTTTTTGTTACAATGAATTTTTAGCAAAATTTTGACTATTTAGTAAAAAAATAGTCAAGGTGAAAAAGTAAAAATAAAGAAATATGTGGGCGGTTTAAATTGTCAGCAAAACTTTGTAAGATAGCCCTAAGCTGCCGTGTATCTGATATAAACCAATGCCATAGGCTGATGATTTTTTGGCAACTGTAGTGTTTGTCTAGATGTTATTGTAAAACGTGCGCTTGTAACTGATTACAAGTTTAATCCGCTGTATTTTTCAACCATAAGGAACCGAAGATGCAAGAACAGCAATATTATAATGACCCCGATAACCAAGAAACCCAAGAATGGCTTGAGGCGTTTGAGTCGGTCATCAAACACGCTGACAAAGACCGCGCCAAGTTTTTGCTTAAAGCCTTGTACGATAAAGCCGTGCAAGAAGGCGTGATGTTCAACCGCCTAGAAACTGCCTACGTCAATACCATCCCTGTTGAAGATCAGCCCAGCTACCCAGGTAACCTTGGCATTGAGCATCGTATCCGTGCGATGGTGCGTTACAACGCGGTGGCGATGGTCATGCGTGCCAACAAGTCAGGCGATGACTTGGGCGGACACTTGGCGACATTTGCCTCAAGCGCGACGCTATATGAAACAGGGTTTAACCACTTTTGGCGTGCCGCGACCGAAGACTTCGGTGGTGATATGATTTATTACCAAGGGCATTCATCACCTGGTATGTACGCGCGTTCCTTCCTAGAAGGACGCTTGAGCGAAGAGCAGTTGATTAACTTTCGCCGTGAAGTCGGTGGCAAGGGCTTGCCAAGCTATCCACACCCATACTTGATGCCCGACTACTGGCAATTTCCAACCGTGTCGATGGGGCTTGGGCCTATCATGTCAATTTATCATGGGCATGTCCAAAAATACCTAGAAAACCGCGGCCTAATCCCACAACAAAACCGTAAAATCTGGGCATTCTTGGGCGATGGTGAGACCGATGAGCCAGAAACCTTGGGGGCTATTTCGCTGGCAGGTCGCGAAAAACTTGACAACCTCATTTGGGTTATCAACTGTAATCTACAACGCCTGGATGGCCCTGTACGCGGTAACGGCAAAATCATCCAAGAGCTTGAGTCGGTGTTCCGTGGGGCAGGCTGGCGCGTGATTAAGCTGGTATGGGGCAGTAACTGGGATCCACTGCTTGCCAAAGACAGCTCAGGCGCGCTCAAACGCCGTATGCAAGAAGTCGTTGATGGTGAATACCAGTTGTATGAAGCGCGTGATGGCGCGTTTGTGCGTGAGCATTTCTTTAACAAATACCCTGAGCTTAAAGAAATGGCAGACCAGCTAACCGACGATGAAATCGCACATCTAAACCGTGGCGGACACGATCCGATTAAGATTTATACCGCATTTAGCGAAGCGATGAAAACCAAAGGACAGCCAACCGTCATCTTGGCAAAAACTGTCAAAGGCTATGGATTGTCAGTACAGGCGCAAGCGGTCAATAAAGCCCACCAAATCAAAAAACTCGACATCGAGGGCTTGCAATACTTCCGCGATCGTTTCAATTTGCCATTTACCGATGAGCAGCTTGATGAATTGCCGTTTTATCGCCCTGCCGAAGACTCGCCAGAGTTTAAATACTTAAAAGCGCGTCGTGAAGCGTTGGGTGGGCACTTGCCAAACCGTCGCAGCGGCCATATTCCGCTAGAAATTCCTAGCCTTGATATGTTTGATAAAGTGTTGCAAGGCAGCGGTGGCAAAGAGCAATCAACCACGATGGTATTTGTGCGCTTGCTATCAGCCATGCTCAAAAATAAAGCGATTCAAGAACGCGTCGTACCAATCGTACCCGATGAGGCGCGTACCTTTGGGCTTGAGGGCATGTTCCGTCAGTTAGGCATCTATTCATCGGCGGGGCAAAACTACACGCCAGAAGACAGTGAAGCCTTGATGGGTTACAAAGAAGCCAAAGACGGGCACATGCTAGAAGAGGGCATCAACGAAGCAGGCGCGATGAGCGCGTGGATTGCCTTGGCGACCAGTTACTCAGTCAATGCCTTGCCAATGATACCGTTCTACATCTACTACTCCATGTTTGGTTTCCAACGTGTGGGTGACTTGGCATGGGCCGCAGGTGACTGCCAAGCGCAAGGCTTCTTGATGGGCGGCACAGCAGGGCGCACAACCTTGAACGGTGAGGGCCTACAGCACCAAGACGGTCACCACATGGTACTGTTTAACACCGTGCCAAACTGTGTGTCGTATGACCCATGCTATGGCTATGAGTTGGCGGTTATCATCCACGACGGCCTAAAACGCATGTATGCTGACGGCGAGCGCGTGTACTACTACATCACCTTGATGAACGAAAACTACGAACAACCTGCCATGCCTGAAGGTGTGGAAGAGGGCATCAAGCGCGGTATGTACCTGCTAGAAGACCACGGTGCCAAGCAAGTACAGCTGCTTGGTTCGGGCGTGATTTTGCGTGAAGTGCAAAAAGCCGCGCAAATTTTGGCCGATGAATTCAACATCCAAGCCAACGTGTGGAGTGTGACCAGCTTTAACGAACTGGCGCGCGATGGTATGGCAACCGATGAGTACAACCGCTTGCACCCACTTGAAGAGCAAAAAACCCCATGGGTTACTGAGCAATTAGCGCAGCACGAAGGTGTGGTTGTGGCAGCGACTGACTACATTCGCGCATTCTCAGAGCAAATCCGCGCATGGTTGCCCGACTCACGCCCATACGCGACGCTAGGTACCGATGGTTTTGGTCGCTCAGACAGCCGCGCGCAGTTGCGCAGCTTCTTTAAAGTTGATGCCGCGCATATCGTGGTTGCCACGCTCAAATTGCTTGCCGATGAAGGTGAGGTCGATCCACGCTTGGTCAAAGATGCCATCAACAGCTTTGGCATTGACACCGAAGCGCGTCCTGCTTGGTACCCACCACAACAAATCGACCAATCGCCTGACGCGCCAGCGCCACGCGGTGCACACCCTAAACCTGTGCCACAGTTGGTAGAAGAGGACGATGAGGCGATTTCAACCGAAGGCAAGGCAGAAGACCAAGCCGATGCGCCGCTTATCAACGACAAACCAGAATAAACCCAAACCGCCAAGCCAGCGCAAGGCTTGGCGCAATCCTTACAAATCAGCAGGTGCGACGCTTGTGGCGTTGTACCTGCTGTACAAATGCTACCAAAATATCAAAAAAACGAAGGACAACGACATGCAAATTAAAGTGCCCGATTTGGGCGTGGACAGTGCCGAAGTCAGCGAAATTATGGTAAAAGTCGGTGACACGATTGCCAAAGATGACAATATTGTCTTGCTTGAATCTGACAAAGCTTCAGTTGAAGTGCCTGCCAGTGCCGCAGGCAAGGTAAGCCAAATTGCGGTAAAAGTGGGCGATAGCGTCAAAGAAGGCGATGTTCTGCTAGAAGTTGAAGACGCAGCACAAGCAGATGATAGCAGCGCAGACCAAGCCGCTGATACACAGCCACCCAGCCAAAGCGCAGAGCCGAGCGCAGACCAACAACCCAGCGAAACCCAACCAGCGCAACCAGCCGCCCAAACCCAAACCAGCCAAGGCGGTGAGCAAACCTACCAACTACCCGATTTGGGCGTAGAGACAGCGGACGTGGCTGAATGGCTGGTCAAAGAAGGCGACAGCGTCGAAAAAGACCAACCGCTGGTATTGGTAGAATCTGACAAAGCCTCGGTGGAAGTGCCAGCACCAGCAGCAGGTAAAGTCGTCAAATGTTTGGTGCAAGCAGGCGACAGCATCAGCAACGGACAAGACTTTGTGGTTATATCAGGGGCTAGCAGCAACACCACCGACGCAGTAACGGCTGAAAAACCTGCCGACCACAGCACCCAAGCTGCGCCATCAACAGACAGCCAACCGACAACGACCCAACCAGCCGCCCAAACCCAAACCAGCCAAGGCGGTGAGCAAACCTACCAACTACCCGATTTGGGCGTAGAGACAGCGGACGTGGCTGAATGGCTGGTCAAAGAAGGCGACAGCGTCGAAAAAGACCAACCGCTGGTATTGGTGGAATCTGACAAAGCCTCGGTGGAAGTGCCAGCACCAGCAGCAGGTAAAGTCGTCAAATGTTTGGTACAAGCAGGCGACAGCGTCAGCAACGGGCAAGACTTTGTGGTCATCTCAGGCGCAGCAGGCGCAAGCCAGCCAGCAGCGAAGCCTGAGCCTCAGCCACAAATACAAACAGCACCCAAAACCCCAAGCGCTGAGCCAGCAAAACCAGCAGATAACCCACAACCAGCCCAGCCAACAACCGATGCCAGCAGCCATTCAACACAAAGCCAGTCACAACTTAGTGAGGCTGAGCTGAACGCCAAATCTGCCGATGTCTATGCTGGCCCTGCGGTGCGCAAACTTACCCGTCAGCTTGGCGTGGATATCAGCCAAGTCAAAGGCAGCGGCAAACACGGGCGTATCGTCAAAGATGACATCTTTGCGTATGTCAAAACACAAATGCAGAGCCTAAAAAATGCACCTGCGGCAAATACGGGCGCACCGACAGCGGCGCGCAGCGGCTTACCTGCGCTGCCAGATATGAGCAAAGCGGAAATTTGGGGCGACATTGAACGCCAAGATTTGAGCCGTTTACAAAAAGTCTCAATTCCACAGCTCAATTACAATACTTACTTGCCGCAAGTGACCCAGTTTGATTTATCAGATATCACCGATACTGAACAACTGCGTGTTAGCCTAAAAGAAGACTTCAAAAAACAAGGCGTGAGCTTAACGATTTTGGCATTTATCATGAAAGCCACCGCGTACGCCTTGCAGCAGTTCCCTAAATTCAACAGCCACTTGAGCGATGACAATACCCAAATTTTGGTGCGTAAATCGGTGCACATGGGTTTTGCGGTGGCGACGGATGATGGCTTGACCGTGCCCGTCATTCAAAACGTGCAAGATAAGGGCATCAAGCAAATCGCCATTGAAATCGGCGAACTTGCCAAAAAAGCGCGCGATAAGAAGCTAACTGCCAAAGAGCTGACAGGCGCATCGTTTACCATCTCAAGCCAAGGTAACTTGGGTGGTACATACTTCACGCCGCTGGTAAACTGGCCACAGGTGGCGATTTTGGGGGTCAGTGAAGCCAGTATGCAGCCGCGCTGGAACGCCGATAGCCAAAGCTTTGAGCCGCGCTTGATGTTGCCGCTGTCGTTGTCGTATGACCACCGCGTGATTAACGGCGCTGATGCAGCGGTGTTCACGCGCTATGTGGCTAACTTGCTGGCTGACCCACGGCGCATTTTATTCTAATTTTTTAAGTAAAATACCAAAAAACCTGTCCCCAAGTGTGACAGGTTTTTTTTTCAATAAAAAAGCCCAATAAAAAATGCCTTAAAATCAACATGGTTTTATCCAAAAGTTGATTTGGTGTATAATAGTCTGTTTTTTTAAACATGGGTGCAAACCCATCGAACCTAAGCGAGGGCGTGATGAAATATCCTAAAATATATGATGTCATCGTCATTGGTGGCGGACACGCAGGCACAGAAGCGGCGTTGGCGGCGGCGCGGATGGGGCAACAGACCTTGCTTTTGACGCATAATATCGAGACTTTGGGGCAGATGAGCTGTAACCCTGCGATTGGCGGCATTGGCAAGTCGCATTTGGTGCGTGAGGTCGATGCGCTAGGCGGTGCGATGGCATTGGCAACAGACAAAGCAGGCATTCAGTTTCGGGTACTCAATAGCCGCAAGGGCGCGGCAGTACGGGCAACGCGCGCGCAAGCCGACCGTATTTTGTACAAAGCGGCGATTCGCGCGACCCTTGAAAATCAGCCGAATTTAGACTTGTTTCAGCAAGCGGCAGATGATTTGGTTGTGCAAGATGGCAAGGCGGTGGGCGTGGTCACGCAATCGGGCATTGAATTTGCTTGTGGGGCGGTGGTGCTGACCACGGGCACGTTTTTGGGCGGTATTATTCACATTGGCTTGCAGCAGCACCAAGGCGGACGAGCAGGCGATCCACCTGCCCAGCGTTTGGCGCAGCGTTTGCGTGAGCTCAACCTACCCGTGGGGCGGCTTAAGACAGGCACGCCGCCACGTATTGACGCGCGTACGGTGGATTTTAGCGTGATGACCGTGCAACCAGGCGATACGCCGCTGCCTGTGATGTCGTACATGGGCAATGTCCACATGCATCCGCGCCAAATCAACTGCTATATCACTCACACCAATGCGCAGACGCATGACATTATCCGTGCAGGGCTTGACCGCTCGCCGATGTATTCGGGTGTGATTGAGGGCGTAGGGCCGCGCTATTGCCCGTCGATTGAGGACAAAATTCATCGTTTTGCCGACAAAGACAGCCATCAGATTTTTATTGAGCCTGAGGGCTTGACAACGCATGAGCTTTATCCCAACGGTATCTCAACCAGTCTGCCGTTTGATGTGCAGCTTGCGTTGGTGCGCTCAATGAAAGGGCTTGAAAACGCGCATATTTTGCGCCCCGGTTATGCCATCGAGTACGATTATTTTGACCCACAAAATTTACAGCCAAGTCTTGAAACCAAGTCGATTGAGAACTTGTATTTTGCCGGTCAAATCAACGGCACGACGGGCTATGAGGAGGCAGCGGCGCAAGGGATTTTGGCAGGTATCAATGCGGCACGGCGTACCCAAGGTCTGCCTGCGTGGACACCGCGCCGCGACCAAGCGTATTTGGGGGTGTTGGTGGATGACCTTATCACGCATGGCACCAAAGAGCCGTACCGTATGTTTACCAGCCGTGCCGAATACCGCTTGCTGCTGCGCGAGGACAATGCCGATCAGCGTTTGACCGAAATTGGGCGCGAACTGGGCGTGGTGGATGACGCGCGCTGGCAAGCGTATAGCGAAAAAATCGAGGCGATTGCGCGTGAAACCCAACGCCTAAAAGCGCTATGGGCAACGCCAAGTAACGCGCTTGGACAAGCTTTGATGGCAACTACCGATGAAGTTTTGACCAAAGAAAGCACCGCGCTTGATTTGCTAAAACGTCCCAACATCAATTTTGCCACGCTAGCACCTTTGACTAAGTCCGATGTCGTGCCCGAGGTGGGCGAGCAAATTGAAATCGGGGTCAAATACGCAGGCTACATTGACCGCCAAGCTGCTGAAATCGGGCAGATGAAAAAACTTGAACACATGGCATTGCCCGTGGATTTTGACTACACGCAAGTGTCAGGGCTGTCCAATGAAATCGTGCAAAAACTTGCCCATGTGCGGCCCGCCAGTTTGGCGCAGGCGAGTCGTATCAGCGGTGTGACCCCTGCGGCGATTCAGCTATTGATGATGACCCTAAAAAAACAACAGCTCAAACGCCAGCTAGCCGATGACCATGCGCCTGTCGTCTAAAAGCAACCGTGGGCAATTGATAAGGCAAAATGATGGCTAATGCGTCGTGGCTTGCCGCCTTGGTATTTGCGCTCAATATCACCTTGCCCAATCTGTTGATTATGGCGTTGGGGTTTGCCATGCGGCGCTGGACGCAGATCAACGCCAACTTTGTTGATATCGCCTCAGCGTTGGTGTTTCGCTACTGCCTGCCGTGCTTGCTGTTTTTTAGCGTGTCGGACAGTCGCGTTGATATCGGCGCGCAGTTGCCGCTGATTGGCGCAGGCGTGCTGGTCACCCTGCTGTTATTCATCGGGGCGGAGCTATACGCACGCTGGCGTATTGCTGACCCTGCCGACCAAGGCGTGTTTGTGCAAGGCGTGTATCGCAGCAACATGGCAATTATGTCGCTGGCGACCGTGGCCAACGCGTATGGTCAAGCAGGCCTTAGCGTGGGCGCGGTGTACATGGGTGTGGTGACAATTTTGTTTAATGTGCTGGCCGTCATCACGCTAAGCCGCACCCAGCAGCACACCTCCATGGGCGCGCGCGTGGCAAATCTTGGCAAAACCATGCTCAAAAATCCGTTGATTATCGCGTTGGTGGCGGCGTTTGTCTATAAGGGCTTGCGCTTGCCGCCCTTGCCGACGGTGATTCACCACACAGGGGATTTGCTGGCGGCAATGGCACTGCCGCTGGCGTTGATTTGTGCAGGGGCAAGTTTGGATTTTGCCTCAATGCTGCGCTTGTCGGGCGTGTCAATGCAGGCAAGTTTGGGGCGGGTGTTTGTCGCGCCGTTGGTGGCGGTGGCGGTAGGGCTGGTGTTTGGCTTGCCGCCGTTGTCGATGGGAGTGTTGTTTTTGATGGTCGCCTCACCTGTGGCCGCCGCAAGCTATGTCATGGCAAAAGCGATGGGTGGCAATGACGTGGCCGCTGCCAATATTTTGGCATTCACCACGGTGGCATCGATGCTGAGCATGGCGGTAGGGGCAGGGGTGCTGCGCGCGTTTGGCTTGATGTGATTTGGTTTTCCGTATTGCTTATGATAAATTTTTAAAAATTTACCTTGTGGATTTTTTAAGTGAAAAAATAATGGTAAGACGGGTTGGCTAATTTTTTTTGGTATAATTTAGCAAAATTTACCATGCTGCCGTGTGACGCTGTTGCCAACCGTTGCCAATAGGATCTACAAAACATTGAGTATTGAGTTTTGTTCGCTGAACTTAGCAGAAGATATAACAAAATGATACCGCAAATACACGCGCCAAACCACGCTATTTATATGAATTCTCAGCCCAAACCGTTGGATTTAATCAATTTTTTAGATGATACGCTGGCGAACTGGCAGGTTCATCGCTGTCAGCTGGTGGAGGCCAACATCAGCCAAGCGCGTCCGATGCCGCTGATTTATCACTATGAAGCCTTGGCAGATGACCTCAAGGCGCAGTATCCGCTACAAGGGCAATTGCTCAAACGCTTTGACCAAGCCATGAGCCGTGAGGAATTTGCCGCAGGGCTTGGCATTGCACCGCAAGCCGTGCCGCAAGCATGGCAGCTTAAATTCACGGGTAAATTGGTGCTGTATCATGCGCAGCCCGATGTCGCGCTGCGTTTGCACTGGACCAACACGCTCAAGGACTTTTTGCCGATTTATCAAACGGACTTAGCCACCGCAGTGGCGCAAAGTTTTGATCATTGGCAGTGGGTTGGTGCGGTGGAAGTGGTCAATCGTGACCGTGCGTGGCAGCTGGTCGGTGCGTTGGCACAGGATACGGCAAGCGGCGAGCAGGCGGTGTGGCAACTGGCCGTTGATACACAGTTTAGCGCATTGCCGCCGCCGTTGGCCGATGTGGTCAAGCAGACCTTGTACGCCGATGATGTCAGCGCGCGTTTGGCGGCTGTGATGCAAGATACTGCCCAAAGTTATGCTGAGAATTTTATCGCCACCAAAGACGCTACTTTGGCTTAAGCGGTGCTTGTCAGACTTGTCAGACCCCAACAAAACGCCTTGTCACCCCTTGCCATAAACTTTCGACTTTAGGCGCAGGATGAAGGCAATTGTTAGGCGCGTTAAGTTTTGCTATACTCGTTTTTGTTGTATTTTATCCTCCGTTGCCGTAAACCTGCGACTTCAGGCGGTGGATATAAGGCAACACGGGAACTAAAATTACACACGAATTTTTTTTAGCGTGTGTGTTTTACTACAAAACTTGTTAAAATAACCCCATGAAAACACTCAAGCTACGCATACGAGACAAACACATAGACCAACTAAACCGCCTAAGCGGTTTGGTTAATTTTGTGTGGAACTACGTCAATGACTTGAGCCTGCAATACCTTAAACGCACAGGCAAATTCCTATCTGCCTATGATTTAAACGAATACACCAAAGGCAGCGGCGAACACCTAAACCTACACAGCCAAACCATCCAAGCCATCAACGAAACCCACGCCAAAGCACGCAAACAATTTAAAAAAGCCAAACTAAATTGGCGAACTAACAACCCAAACTCTAAGCGTAAAAGCTTAGGTTGGTTACCGTTTAAACAATCCGCCATTAAACACATCGCTACCCACCAAACAGGCAAAAAAGGCTTAAAATCAACCCTACAACTAAGCTTAGCCAAAGGGCAAAAACTTATCCTTGACCTATGGGACAGCTACAACCTAAGCCTATACCAAATTAACACCTGCGAACTGGTACAAGACAGCCGTAACCGATGGTATGCGTGTATCACCGTCAAAGACTACCCTAAAACCACTTGTGGAACGGGTAGCGTCGGTATTGATTTAGGCTTAAAAGACAGTGCCACCGCCTCAAATGGCGACAAGCTACAAATCAAGCAAACGCTTAAATACGCCAAAGCGTTAGCCACCGCCCAACGCGCCAACAACAAACAGCGCGTTAAGACTATTCACGCCAAAATTAAAAACACCCGAAACGATTTAATCCATAAATTCACTAACAAACTGGTTAAAGATAATGCCCTAATCATCGTGGGTGATATTAAAACCAGCCAATTTAACAGTAAAAAAGGCAAACTCGCCAAGTCGGTTTACGATGCAGGTTGGTTTGAAATGAAACGACAACTGACCTACAAATGCGAGCACGCAGGTTGCCGTTTTGAAATCGTAAATGAACGATACACTACCCAAACTTGCTCGTGCTGTGGCGATATGTCCAGTAGTCCGAAAGGTAGAGCAGGTTTGCGAATAAGAGAATGGACGTGTGCAAAGTGTGGCACACGGCATGATAGAGATATCAATGCCAGTCGGAACATTCTTGCGGTCGGGCTTGACCGTCTGGGAGCAGGAATCCCCGAACGATAGGGAGGGGAGGAAGTCAAGATGCCAATATTTGCCGCCAAAATTTGGTGCGCGATTCACAAACAAGCGGATGACCCCATCAATGACTTTGGATATCGTCGGGCTGGTGAGCCAAGCCAGCATTTTTGTGCAAATCATCATGGCGCTGCTGCTGTTGGCGTCGCTCTTGTGTTGGGTGACGATTTTTCGGCTCAGCAGTCGGCTGGCAGGCGCGCGCGATGCCGATGAGCAGTTTGAGCAAAGCTTTTGGTCAGGTATTGAGCTGCCGACTTTGTACAAGGGGGTGCAAGGCAATCCCGAGCGCAGTGGGCTTGAGCAGGTGTTTTTTGTTGGCTACAGTGAGTTTTTGCGTCTAGCGCGCAAGGCATTGTCGGCGGCGGATATCACCGCAGGTGTGGAGCGCAAGCTGCGTGTGGGGCTGGGTCGTCAGCAGCTGGAGCTTGAACAGGGTTTGCCGCTGCTGGCAAGTATTGCATCGGTGTCGCCTTATATCGGGCTGTTGGGCACGGTGTGGGGGATTATGACGGCGTTTATGGGGCTATCGGCCGAGCAGCAATCCACGCTGGCCGCCGTTGCCCCCGGTATTGCCGAGGCGCTGATTGCCACGGCATTGGGTTTGTTCGCGGCTATTCCTGCGGCGTTGGCATTCAACCATTTTACCGCCAAAGCCGAGCAGATTTATCAAAGCCGCGCGCTGTTTTGTGATGAAATCACGGGGATGTTGCTGCGCGAAAGCCGTCCTGACCACGCGCCCAGCAATTTGTCCGCCGATGCGCCTGTGGGTCTGCCGAGTTTAGACAAGCAGCCGACGGTGGTGTTGCCCAATGACGCGGTTTGATGTGTTCCCTACTTTAAAACGCAAGAATCGGCACGACCGTTAGGCTTGTTTGTGTGGATAATTGCCGCAAGCCTGCATGGATAGCCACAGGTTTACGGCAACGCGTGTTAAAATCGGTCTGCCAGTTGCGAATGGTTGCTCAAAAAATGAACCCAAGCCCTTATAGCCGCGCCAATACGCGCAAAATCAATGCCAGTATGAACGTTGTGCCGTACATTGACGTGATGTTGGTGTTATTGGTCATTTTCATGGTCACCGCGCCCATGCTGACCACGGGGGTTGATATCGACTTGCCCAAAGCACAAACCAAGGCACTCAGCCAAGGCAGCCAACTGCCCGTGATTGTGTCGATGGATGCACAAGGCAAGCTGTTTATCAGCTACCAAAGCACCGCTGACCAGCCTGTATCACGCCGTGAGCTGATTGCCACATTGCAAGAATTACAAGCCTTGCCTGAGTATCAAGTTGAGGGCAAATCGCAGCTAAATGTCATGATTAACGCCGACCAGCATAACCCGTATGGCGATATCATGCAATTAATGGCAAGCCTACAGCAAGCAGGCATTCAAAAAGTCGGCTTACTGACAGCACCGCCCAAAAAATAACGCGTATCAAAGTGCTTGGAGGTTGCACTGCTTTATTTTGGCAAGGTATAATCCAAGTATCATTCAAAGGTATTATTCAATAAAAACAGACACAACGTCTTTTTATTTATTGGTTTATCAATTATTGGGCTGCCAATCATGGGGAGGCAAGGCAAAACAGCCTGCCTAAGCCCGCTAAATACAAGGAAAATCACCGCCCATGCGTCCGCAGATTTCCGCCGTGTATGTACCTGTGCGCACACCAGATTACAAAACATGGGCGTTGATACTCAGTATTTTGGCGCATGTATTGCTGATTGGCGCGTTGGTGTGGTGGAATCGTGACCCACCACCTGCCGCCATGCAGACCAGTTTGGTCACGCCCGAAGAACTGGCCGATATCCAAAGTCAAATCCGTGCCAACCAACGCGCCGAAGCTCTTGGCCAAAGTACCCAAGGCGACCCCAATGCCACAAGCCTGACTGACCCCATGCCTAGCGCAGGCAATGCCCATTCGCGCCAGTCTGCCACCAACCACCACACGCCGCAACAGGCTGCCATGCAAAGCCTTGCCGAGCAGCAAGCCGCGTTTGACGCGCAGCGTGCGCAATACGCTGAGCAAGCTGACCGCGAGTTTGCCGAGGCACAGCAGGCCATCGTCGATGACCTCAACCAACAGCACGCCGATGAGCAAGCCGCACTGGCAAATTATCGCGAGCGTGAAAACAGCCTTGATGATATCCTTGAGGAAAACCGCCGCACGGCAGAGGCGTACAACAAAAAAATCGTCATTGAACGTGTCGATATGGGCAAATCTGACACCGCCAAACAAGGCAATGCCGCAAGCCGCACCGATAACGCTGACAGCAAAACCAACGCCACAGACACAACCAATGCTGGCAGCTCGGCCAACAATGCAGGCAGCCGTAGCGGCGGTGGTGGTGATGCAACCAGCTACATCAGCCAAATCAAAGCCAAAATCGAAGCCAACTGGAGCGTACCTGCCAACAGCCAAGGCAAAACCGTGCGCGCGTCATTTAATATTTCGCCATCGGGTGACATCAGCAACATTCGCATCCATGGCGGCGATGAGATTTTAAAATTAAGCCTGACCAAAGCGCTGCAAGCCTCAAGCCCGCTGCCTGCTCCACCTGCCGACATCTATAGCAAAGTTGAAAGCAACAATTTTACCTTTACCGCCGAGTAATGCGCGGTTCAAACTGACTGAATCCCTACTCACCACCGTACAACCATAAAAACCTTTTGCCGCCTTGCATTTGATGGTATGATTTTGGTAAATTTTATGATGACCTTGCCAAAGATTTTAACCAATGAAAACCACCGTTAAATTTCGTCCGATTATCAGCGCCGTGGCCATCGCCAGCGGTCTGCTCGCCGCCACTCTGCCAAGCGCGCAAGCTGCCGATGTCACCATCACCAAAGCTGCGCCGCGCACCAACACCCAAATCGCCATCGTGCCATTTGCTGGCGCGGAGAGTATCTCGGGCATTGTTGCCAATGATTTGACCAATCTTGGACAATTCGCGCTTGACAGCAACTTGCCTGAACGCCCCAAAGCAAGCGGTGAAGTCACCTTGCCCGTGTGGCAGCACCAAGGCGTGCCGTATCTGGTTGTGGGTAACACGCGCAGCAATCGCGGTGATGTTGAAATCAATTTTGAAGTGATTGAAGTGGGTAGCGGGCGTGTACTAGACGGCGTGCAGCGCGTTAGTAGCCGCAATACGCCCAATGCGTTGCGCCTAGCAGGGCATAAAGTCGCCGATCGTATTTATGAACTTTTGACAGGGGTGCAGGGGGATTTTTCGGGTAAAATCGTGTATGTTGTCGAAAATGGCACGGGCAAAAACCGCGTATCACGGCTGGTGATGTCCGATGTTGATGGCTACAACCCTGAAATTTTGCGCGAATACCGCGGCACGATTAAATCGCTTAACCCATCCCTAGATGGCAAAAGCTTCACCTACACCGCGCAAGGTGAGGGCTACCCCGTGGTGTACGCCAGTGACGTGGTCAGCAAATCCAGCCGCCTACTCACACCGTTTCGCGCCAACAACTTTAGCGCGTCCATCTCGCCCGATGGCACGCGCGTGCTATTTAGCAGTGACAAAGACGGCAACCCTGAAATTTATTTATCAACAGGTGGCGGCACACCACAACGCCTGACCAACCACCCGATGGCGGACATCGCGCCAAGCTGGGCACCTGATGGGCAGTCATTTTTATTCACCTCTGACCGTAACGGCAATAACCGCCCACAGATTTACCGCTATCGCTTTGCCACACGCAGCATTGAGCAGGTTAGCCGCGGCGGCAGCTACAATACGTCGGGGCGCATCAGCAGCGATGGCAAAAAAATGTCGTTCTTGTCAGGGACGCAGCAAGGTGCGGTGATGGATTTGACAACAGGGGCTATCAGCGCGATTAATAACGCAGGCCTAAGCGAAGCTCCCAGTCTCTCACCAAACGGGCAACACTTGATTTATTCGGGGCGCAACGTCATTACTATCAAGTCCGATGGTAAAACCGTCAGCATCAACCCACGTCAAAATGGTGTGCCTGCAGGCACGATTCGCGAACCGATTTGGCTCAAAGGCGCGCCTTAGCCGTTAAAAATTTTTAAATAATAAAAGGGAAAAACATGCAAAATTCCTACAATAATCTACCCACAGGCAATGCGCCAACCCACGCGGTTGCCGAGCGTGTCGAGAGCTTGATACCGTATAACCACATCAGCTATGCGCTATATCTGTTTAGCTATTTTACCGCAGGCTTAACGTGGATTATCCCGATTGTGATGAACTATATCAAACGCGATGAAGTGCGCGGTACATGGTTGTATAGCCATTTTGACTGGCAAATCAAAACGTTTTGGTACAGCATTGTGTTTTTTGTGATTGGCGTGATGATGATAGCCATAGGCTATGGCTCAGCGATTTTGGGTTTTAGCATGGGCGGTGGCAATAGCAGCGTGGGCTGGGGCGGTAGTTTAATCGGTACGTTGGGTCTGGCGGTGACAAGCTTTACTATTTTATGGCATTTATACCGCATTATCCGTGGTTGGATTGCCTTGGCGCAGCGTAAAGCCGTGCCATAAACCAAAACGGGCAAACGATGGCGGGTTTTTGCCGCTTGTTCGTGAACTTAAATGACAAATCTGTTACAATATGCACACCCGTTAGCCGTATCTGGTGTGAGTGGTTGTTCATTGATGGCGACTACTGCCTCAGATGAGCGGTTGAATGTTAGCGTTTTATCAACAAAAAGCGATTGCTATGTATCCGTTATTGCGCCCGTTTTTGCTCCATACTGACCCCGAACGCGCCCATGAGATGACACTTGCCATGCTTGAGCGTGCGCAAAAAATGGGTATGTTGGGCTTTGTGTATGCCAAGCAGCAGCTTACCACCGAATGCATGGGGCTGACATTTAGCAACCCTGTTGGGCTGGCAGCAGGGCTCGATAAAAATGGCGAATACATCGACGCGCTGGCGGCGCTGGGTTTTGGCTTTATTGAAATCGGCACGGTCACGCCCAAGCCACAAGCAGGCAATGACAAGCCGCGATTGTTTCGTATCAAAGAGGCGCGCGCCATCATCAACCGCATGGGCTTTAATAATCAGGGTGTGGATTATTTGATTGCGCAGGTTAAGCGCAGCAAATACCAAGGTGTGCTTGGTATCAATATCGGCAAAAATGCCGTCACCCCCGTGGCAAATGCGCTGGATGATTATGTATTTTGTTTAGAGCGCGTCTATCCGTACGCTTCTTATATTACCGTTAATATCTCGTCACCGAATACCAAAAACTTGCGCGATTTGCAGCAAGGCGACGCGCTCAGCCGTTTACTGGATGGTATCAAAAATCGCCACAGCCAAATTGCCAGTCAGCACGGGCATTATGTGCCGTTGGTGCTCAAGGTAGCCCCCGATCTGGACGATGCGCAGGTAGATTTTATCGCACAAGAGGTGGCGCGTTTTGAGATTGATGGGCTTATTGCGACCAACACCACGCTAAGCCGCCAAGGGGTAGAGGACGACCCAACCGCTAAGCAAGCAGGTGGGTTGTCAGGCAGACCCTTGAGCCATCGCAGTACACAAATTTTGGCACAATTTGCCGAACGCTTGCCCAAGTCGGTGGCATTGATTGGGGTTGGGGGGATTGACTCAGGGCAACGCGCAGTCAATAAAATTGAGGCAGGCGCGGAGCTGGTGCAGCTATATAGCGGCTTGATTTATGAAGGGCCGGCACTGGTGCAAGATTGTGTGGAAGCCATCGATGGCTATTATCTTAGCCAAAAACCTGCCTAAGCCTTGGCTGCGATGCGTCATGCCAACATATTGTCAGTTATCAAGCCCACGACCCCACCATGACAGCGATTGATGCGTTGATTGGTGGTTTTGTGCTGCTCGGCTTGTGGCAGGGCTATCGCGCAGGCTTGTTGCGCGCGTTGGTTGGCATGTTTGGCTGGCTGGTGGCGCTGATGACGGCGACCGTGCTGGCGCGTCCGCTTGCGCCGTGGGTGGCAGGTTGGTTGGGGATTGAAACCGACTGGTTGGCACGGGTGGCAAGTTTTGCGGTGCTTGCGGTGGCGGTGGTGCTGACGCTACATGTCGTGTTGTGGGTGCTGCGGCGCACGTTGCAGGGCTTGCGGTTGGGATTTTTGGACAGGCTGGCAGGCGCAGGCTTTGGCGCGGCGCGTAACTTGCTGGTGGTGTTGGTTGGGCTTAGCACGCTTGTGCCGCTGACGGCGGATGCCAAGATATGGCAAGATTCGCGTAGCGTGCAGGTGCTGTTGCCATGGGCACCGTTTGGTATGGCGCTCAGTCGGCAACTGACGCAGCAGGTACACGACGGCGGACGGCGTGGCACGGGTGCGTTACAACAAGCCGTGGATGGGCAAAACACAGCGGCTAAGCCCAGCAAATAACGCTCAATCAGCTGAATACATCGTCGATTTTATCCTCCGTTGCCGTAAACCTGCGCCTTTAGGCGGTGGATATAAGGCAACACGAGAACTAAAATTACACACGAATTTTTTTTAGCGTGTGTATTTGACTACGTGTGCTTTACTACAAATCTTGTTAAAATAACCCCATGAAAACACTCAAGCTACGCATACGAGATAAACACACAGACCAACTTAACCGCCTAAGTGGTTCGGTCAATTTTGTGTGGAACTACGTCAATGACTTGAGCCTGCAATACCTCAAACGCACAGGCAAATTCCTATCCGCTTATGATTTAAACGAATACACCAAAGGCAGCGGCGAACACCTAAACCTACACAGCCAAACCATCCAAGCCATCAACGAAACCCACGCCAAATCGCGTCGCCAATTTAAAAAAGCAAAACTAAATTGGCGAACCAACAACCCAAACTCTAAGCGTAAAAGCTTAGGTTGGTTACCGTTTAAACAATCCGCCATTAAACACATCGCTACCCACCAAACAGGCAAAAAAGGATTAAAATCAACCCTACAGCTTAGTTTAGCTCACGGGCAAAAGCTAATTATTGATCTATGGGACAGCTACAACCTAAGCCTATACCAAATTAACACCTGTGAACTGGTACAAGACAGCCGTAACCGATGGTATGCCTGTATCACCGTCAAAGACTACCCTAAAACCACTTGTGCAACGGGTAGCGTCGGCATTGATTTAGGCTTAAAAGACAGTGCCACCACCTCAAACGGTGACAAACTCACCATCAAACAAACACAAGCATGGGCAAAAAAACTAGCCACCGCCCAACGTGCCAAAAACAAACAGCGTGTCAAGGCAATCCACGCCAAAATTAAAAACACACGCCAAGACCTGATACATAAATTCACCACCCGATTAGTCAAAGACAATGCCCTAATCGTGGTGGGTGACGTTAAAACTACCCAATTTAACAGTAAAAAAGGCAAACTAGCCAAGTCGGTTTACGATGCAGGTTGGTTTGAAATAAAACGTCAACTGACCTACAAATGCGAGCACGCAGGTTGCCGTTTTGAAATCGTAAATGAACGATACACTACCCAAACTTGCTCGTGCTGCGGCGATATGTCCAGTAGTCCGAAAGGTAGAGCAGGTTTGCGAATAAAAGATGAGAACGGATAAGCAAAGCACTGCTTTGCCCGTTCGCAAGACAAGAGCTATGCTCGCAGTAGACTTGTGCAAAGTGTGGCACACGGCATGATAGAGATATCAATGCCAGTCGGAACATTCTTGCGGCAGGTCTAACCGTCTGGGAGCAGGAATCCCCGAACGATAGGGAGGGGAGGAAGTCAACCAACGGTTTGATGTTAAACGCTTTAATTTAGCAAATTATCATCGATGGGCAAATAACCTTGAAATATCGGTGTTTTGCCTTAGTAAAGTGCTTACGCTAAGCAGTGCTGTCAAATTGGCGTATGGGCTAATAAGACAGGACCAAGGTCTTGGGCGCGCCGTTAGTTGTTATGCAGCGGTTTTGTTTCAATCATCTTTTACTATCAAAAAGATGGGCTAAAAAAGAAGGGGGCGGTATGTGCGGTGTGGTCGGAATTGTGGCACACAGTCCAGTCAATCAGTTATTGTATGATGCGCTGACGATGTTGCAGCACCGCGGGCAAGACGCGGCAGGCATCGTAACGTGCAAGGACGGGCGACTGTTTTTGCGTAAAGAAAATGGCATGGTGCGTGACGTGTTTTTGACACGCCACATGATGCGTTTGGTGGGTGATTTGGGCATTGGGCATGTGCGCTATCCCACCGCAGGCACTTCAAGCAGTGCTGAGGCGCAGCCGTTTTATGTCAATTCGCCCTATGGCATTACGCTTGCGCACAACGGTAATTTGACCAATGCGCTTGAGATTGCTGCTGAGTTGTACGATGAGGACATGCGCCACATCAATACCAACTCAGATTCTGAGGTGCTGCTTAATGTGTTGGCACATGAAATGCAAAAACTGGGCAAGCAGCACCCAACGCCTGAGGATATCTTTGATGCCACCACCGCTGTGTACGGGCGCATTGAAGGCGCGTATGCGGTTGTGGCAATGATCACAGGTTATGGGATTTTAGCGTTTCGTGACCCCAACGGCATCCGCCCGTTGATTTATGGTGAGCGTTTGGCAGACGATGGCGGCACTGAGTACATGGTCGCCTCGGAGTCAGTTGCCTTGACCGCTGCAGGGTTTAGCGTGGTGCGTGATATCAATCCAGGTGAGGCGATTTTTATCACAGAAGGCGGACAGCTGTTTAGCCGTCAATGTGTTGAGCCCAAAGTCTTTGCGCCGTGTATTTTTGAATACGTGTACTTTGCGCGTCCCGATTCAATCATGGACAATATTTCAGTCTATAAAGCCCGTATGCGTATGGGCGAAAAATTGGCGCAAAAAATCAAGCGCGAATGGGGCGATGCTCACGGTATTGACGTGGTGATTCCAATCCCTGATACCTCGCGCACCTCAGCGATGGAGCTGGCGCAGCATCTGGGCGTTAAATACCGCGAAGGCTTTATGAAAAATCGCTATATCGGGCGCACGTTTATCATGCCAGGGCAAAAGCAGCGCAAAAAATCGGTACGCCAAAAGCTCAGCGCCGTACCGCTGGAGTTTAAAAACAAAAATGTGTTGCTGGTCGATGACTCGATTGTACGCGGCACAACGTGTCATGAAATCATCCAAATGGCGCGCGACGCAGGCGCAAAACAGGTGTTTTTTGCCAGTGCAGCGCCGCCTGTACGTTACCCAAATGTGTATGGCATTGATATGCCTGCCCGTAGCGAGCTGATTGCCTCGGGTCATAGTGTTGAAGAAGTTTGTCAGATGATTGGCGCGGATCGCTTGATTTATCAAGACTTGGATGATTTGATTGAGGCCGTACAAGACAAGCACAGCCCAGTCAAGCAGTTTGATTGCTCAGTTTTCAATGGCGAATACGTCGCAGGCAATATCGATGAGGCGTATTTGGAGCTGTTGCAGCGTAAACGCAGCGAACAAGCCAAACAAAAATCCGCAGGCGTGCAGGTCATTGCCGATACCCCCGTCGATATGATGGGCGTGCATACCGAAGGCTAATGACAGCTTGATAAGCGCTTTGATACGCCATTTAACCGTATCAGCGGTTTAAAAAATAGTCGTCCGATTGGGCGGCTATTTTTTTTACCAACCAGTTGTATTTGGTCTGACCAATATTAAACAGGACACGATTTAATTTAACCACATCGGTATAAAACCTACAAAAAACTCAACGTTCAACAAATTTTCATTGCCTTATTGTCGCAAAAACACTAAGATGGGCGCGTTTAGTGGCATAAAGTAACTTTTTTGTAATGATTGGTCTGATCAATTTTTTAAGCTGTCATTTGGCTTAGGGTACGAGTAGTGCAGATGTTTAACCTTTTTTGTGTGGTAAAGTGAGGTTCAGGGAGGAACACATGCAACAATGGCAACAAGTGTATGACCCATTTGGCAATATTTGGCTGTCGAGTGCGGTCGCGTTAATTCCGATTGTGTTTTTCTTTATCGCGCTGGCGGTGCTGCGCCTAAAGGGCAATATCGCAGGCACGATTACGGTGATTTTGGCGTTGTTGGTCGCGCTGTTTGCTTACCAGATGCCGCTTGCTATGGCATTGGCAGCAGGGGCGTACGGCTTTATGTACGGGTTGTGGCCGATTGCGTGGATTATCATTGGTACGCTGTTTTTATACAAAATTACGGTCAAAACTGGGCAGTTTGATATTATTCGTGCCAGTATTTTGTCTTTGACCGAAGACCAACGCTTACAGATGCTGTTGGTTGGGTTTGCGTTTGGTACGTTTTTGGAAGGGGCAGCAGGCTTTGGCGCGCCTGTGGCGATTACCGCCGCGTTGCTGGTGGGTTTGGGCTTTCGTCCACTGTATGCAGCAGGTTTGTGCTTGATTGTCAATACTGCGCCCGTGGCGTTCGGGGCAATGGGGATTCCGATTATCGTTGCAGGTCAGGTGTCAAATATCGACACACATGCAATTAGTCAGATGGTTGGGCGACAGTTGCCGTTTTTTGTGCCAATTGTGTTGATCTGGATTATGGCGATCATGGACGGCTGGCGCGGTGTGAAAGAAACATTCCCTGCGATTGTGGTTGGTGGTGGGGCATTTGCATTGGCGCAATTTTTGACTGCCAACTACATGGGACCAGAGTTGCCTGATATCACCGCAGCGATTGCGGCACTGATCAGCTTAACGTTGTTGTTCAAGGTCTGGCAACCTAAGCATATTTTCCGCTTTGATGAAGCCGAGCATGCAGAATTAAGCACGCAGCCTGCTGTTAAGCATACCACTGGCGAGATCATCAAGGCGTGGATGCCGTTTGCGATTTTGACCGCGATGGTGTCAATTTGGAGTATTAAGCCGTTTAAAGATTTGTTTGCCAAAGGCAAAGACGGTATGCCAGACGGTGCGCTGTCTGACATGGTGGTGTCAATCAAAGTGCCGTTTTTGCACAATATGGTACAAAAAATGCCGCCCATCGTGCCAGATGTGGCAGACTACGCGGCCATTTATAAGTTTGACTGGTTCTCGGCAGTTGGTACAGCGATCATGCTAGCTGCGCTGATTTGCATCGTATTTTTGAAAATGCGCCCCAAAGAGGCACTGAACACATTTGGTGAAACGTTGTACGAGCTGCGTATTCCGATTTATTCTATCGGCATGGTATTGGCGTTTGCCTTTATTGCCAACTATTCAGGATTGTCAGCAACATTGGCGCTGGCACTGGCGCATACGGGCAAGGCATTTACGTTCTTCTCGCCGATGCTTGGTTGGTTGGGCGTGTTTTTGACAGGTTCAGACACCTCTGCCAATGCGTTGTTCTCCGCCTTGCAAGCCACAACGGCACAACAAATCAACGTACCAGAGGTATTGTTGGTAGCGGCGAATACCTCAGGTGGGGTAACAGGTAAGATGATCTCACCGCAGTCGATTGCCATTGCCTGTGCAGCGGTCGGCTTGGTTGGTAAGGAGTCGGATTTATTCCGCTTTACCGTCAAGCACAGTTTGACTTTTACGGTGATGATGGGCGTGCTGATCACGTTGCAAGCGTATGTCTTCCCGTGGATGATCCCTGCGCTACCTGCCGTAGCAGGACATTAATGAACAAACTTTACCAAAAAATTGTGCTAAATTTTAGTCAGTGGACTTGAAAAAAGGGCGAGAGGTGAGCATGAAAGTCAGCGCGCAGACTGCCGAAGCCTTATTGCTGATGATTGAGGCACAAAATTTACCAATAGGGGCGCGTTTGCCTGCCGAGCGCGCGCTTTGTCAAGAGCTGCAAGTCTCACGCGCCGCATTGCGTGAAGCGATTGGGCAGCTCATTGGGCTAGGCGTGCTTGAAAGCCGCGCAGGATCGGGCACATTTGTGCGTCAGCCGTTGGCGGTAACGATGTTTCGGGCAAGCCAATCGTCTCTAGAGCCTACTGCTATAAAAGACGATGATGCCGACCCATTGTATCGGCTTGATGTCTATGAGGCGCGGTTGGTGCTTGAGGCGGGCACGGCATGGTACGCTGCCCAACGCGCCACACCTGCCGATATCGAGCATATTCGTGCAGCGTATGATCGCCTAGCGAATTTTCAGCGGCAAGGCAATACCGAGCAGGCGGCGCTGGCAGATGCGCAATTTCATCTGGCAATCGCGCAGGCGTCGCATAATTTGGTGCTACTTGAGCTTATGCATAATTTATTTGAGCGTTTGCAACACAATGTAGTCACCGCCAGACGCAAAATTTATACTCAAACATACGAATTTGATAAGTTACACGCGCAGCATTCTGCTATCTTAGCGCATGTGAGTGATGGCGAGCCGCAAGCCGCCCGTGAGGCAATTTGTGAGCATATCGGTTTTGTGAATCAGCAAATCACCGATATTGAGTTACAGCAAGCACGTACCCAACGTGTTAGTCGGCTGGGTATCCTGCTTTAATTTTCTTTAATCAAATAAGGGCACATTATGATTATCTCTTCTGCCAATGACTACCGCGAAGCCGCGCGTCGTCGTTTGCCACCGTTTTTGTTCCATTACATTGATGGCGGTGCGTATGCTGAGCAAACCCTAAGCCGTAACGTACAAGATCTATCACAAGTTGCGTTGCACCAACGTGTACTTAACGATATGTCACAGCTTGACCTATCAACCGAAATTTTTGGTGAAAAATTGTCATTGCCATTGGCACTATCACCTGTGGGTCTAACAGGTATGTACGCGCGTCGTGGTGAAGTACAAGCAGCAAAAGCCGCGGATAAAAAAGGCATTCCATTTACACTATCAACCGTGAGCGTGTGCCCGATTGAAGAAGTTGCGCCTGTCATGCACCGTCCAATGTGGTTTCAGTTGTATGTATTGCGCGATCGTGGCTTTATGAAAAACGTGCTTGAACGCGCCAAAGCCGCAGGCTGTTCAACCCTAATCTTCACCGTTGATATGCCAGTACCTGGTGCACGTTATCGTGATGCACATTCAGGCATGAGCGGTCCATATGCCAACTTGCGTCGTTACGCACAAGCAGTGGTACACCCACATTGGGCGTTTAACGTAGGTCTATTGGGTCGTCCACATGATTTGGGTAACGTGTCAAAATACTTGGGCAAACCGATCCCTCTAGAAGATTATATCGGTTGGTTGGGCAAAAACTTTGATCCATCGATTTCTTGGAAAGACTTGGAGTGGATTCGTGACTTCTGGGATGGTCCGATGGTAATCAAAGGTATTCTTGACCCAGAAGATGCCAAAGATGCGGTACGTTTTGGTGCGGATGGTATTTTGGTGTCCAACCATGGTGGTCGTCAGCTTGATGGCGTAATGTCTACTGCCAAAGCCTTGCCATACATCGCTGATACTGTGAAAGATGAAATCAAAATCTTGGTGGATTCGGGTATCCGTAATGGTCTTGATATCGTGCGTATGATCGCATTGGGCGCAGATATGTGTCTGATTGGTCGTGCATTTATCTATGCCTTAGGCGCGCAAGGTGAAAAAGGCGTAACCAATTTGCTAAACCTTATCGAAAGCGAAATGCGCGTTGCGATGACTTTGACAGGGAATAACACCATCAAAGATATCACCCGTGATGCGGTTGTCGATTATGACAAACTAAGCAGCGATGCCAAAGCCGCGATGGAGCGTCGCGCTGCACAAGCTGCGCAAGACAAATAATTTGCCGCTTGAGTAATAAAAAAAGCCATCCACAAGGGGTGGTTTTTTTATGGTCAAATTTTTTTAGCGTTGGCGAGTAGTACAAGATGCCATGCCACTACCTAAACTTGTACAGGTACTGATGGTTTGATTAGGGTAAATACTGGGCGCAATAAAAGGCTGTGGTATAGTTGATAATATTTGACTATTTTGCATCATTTGATTGGCTAAAGCAATTTGGTGTTTACTGATATTATTAGCAGTATCGCTAAATGTTTTTACCGCCTGAGCCATTTCAGCTTGTCGTTTCTGTGTGTAAAGAATATCACTTGATAATGATACGGCATACCTTTGACAAATTTGTGGAGTGATTTGTGGTGCATACTGTGCGTATGAATTCATATATTGATTGATTAAATCATCATCAACCGTATAATGATTATATCGCTCGCGGTAAAATGCCATACCTTGTGCCGCTAATTTGGGATCTAATAGTCCTTTTTCGCTGCACATGCCGAGCAAAGATACGTCTTTTGCGAAAGTCATATGCTGTTCAGGTGTCATAGTAGTGGCACAGGCTGTTAGGTAAATTGAAGCCGTTACCATTAAAAGTCTAGAATTTTTCACTGCTGTTACTCCGTTCAGTTTAATGTATAGTTACAGTAAATTACAAAATGTTAAAATCGTTTAAATGATAAAGATTGGTGCTGTAGCCGTCCACGAACCAAAAGTATTTTCTCCCTAACTTTTAGTGTAGTTACATAAATTAAATCATGAAAATTCACGAAAAAATTCGCAACCTTAGAGAAATGAACCATTGGACACAAGAGGATATGGCAGAGAAATTATCTTTGTCTGTGGCAGGATATGCGAAAATAGAAAATGGCAAAACCCATTTAACGCTCAAACGTCTTGAACAATTTGCCGAAATTTTTAACGTGGAAATCTTAGATTTGATTCAAAACGAAAATAACGTTTTTTATCAATTAAACTCTGATAGTAATGCGCGCAACCAAGCGCAAGTATTCTATAATATAGGGTCACAATCAAATACCGAAGAACGTGACTTAGTAAATGAGATAGAAAAATTGAAACTTGTAGTTGAACATAAAAATGAGTTGATTAATCAATTGCAGCAGCAAATTTATGATTTAAGAACACTTAATAAATTACTACAAAGCAATAATCCGTAAATTCTAAAAAAAAGGAAAAAACATGCTATCGGTATTGGCATTGGTGGCGTTTGAAAAAGCCGCGAATTTGGCATTGGCAGCTGACCCAATCACCCAGCAGGGCATCGCACCCCTATCGGGCAAGACCTTGCGATTGGTGTTGCAGTCACCGCCCGTGTCGGTGGATACGATTTTTAATGACGGCCATATCCGCTTTGAGCCCGTCGTTACGCCGATTTTTGAGCCTAAAGGCGGACAAGCCAGTGTGGCAACGCCCGATTGTACCGTGACAGCGCGTGATATTGCACAGCTGTTATATTTGATGGGGCGGCCTGAAGGCAATTTGCCGATACAAGGTGATTATAAAATTTTGGCACAGGTCAAACGCTTATTGGCAGGCTTTGAGCCTGATATCGTTGATCGACTGCAGCCTGTCATCGGGGTGTCATTGGCCAGTCAATTGACCTTGTTGCTTGAGCAGCTAAAAAGCTTGGCAGCACAGCATGTTTCAGCCCATGCCAGCCAAAATAAACACCACACTGCTTATGCCGCGTCAATGACGAATTTTAACCCAAACGAACAGGCAGGGGATTATGATATCCATGCCAGTGATGACATCAAGCAAGCGCAATTACGCCAACGCGCCGACAAAGAGCGTGAACAAGCCCGATATGAGCGGCGAAACCGTTAAACCGCTAACCTGCGCATCGCCAAAATTATCGCTCTACCCATTAGAACGTGCTACAATCGCCTATCCATTCTGTTTTTTGCCAACCGTTGAGCCGCTGCTGTGTTATTGCAATATCGAAAGCGCCTGTTTGAGCTGTGGCGCATTGCCGCGTATTATCGCCTTGATACCCATCTGCCCGTGACGCAAGCGCCGCAGTTGCAGCCGATTGCGCGGCTGATTGCCATGCATCCCGTGGCGTGGTTTGCCAAACCCAACCCCAATGGCGTAAAACTTGCGCTTGAGGACATGGGTACGTTGTTTTTAAAACTCGGTCAGCTGCTATCCACGCGCCGCGATTTGGTCGCGCCTGAGATTATCGAGCAGTTGGTACAGCTACAGGACAAGGTCAAGCCGTTTGATGTCAGTCTTGCCAAAGCGCAAATCGAGTGTCCGCTGGCAGATGGTGGGCTGGGGCAGTCGGTGGCGACGTTGTTTGCGCGTTTTGATGATAAGCCCTTGGCGGCAGGGTCGATAGCACAGGTGCACACCGCGCGCTTGCATGATGGGCGCGAGGTGGTTGTCAAGGTCGTGCGTCCGCAGATTCGTGAGCAAATCGTGGCGGATTTTGAGCTGCTGCGTGAGCTGGCAAACTGGGCAACGGCACGTATCGAGGCGGCGCGTGCGGTACATGCGCGTGAGTTGGTTGAGGATTATCGCCAAGTCATGTTGGCAGAGCTGGATTTGACGCTTGAGGCGGCCAACACCACGCAAATGCGCAACAATTTTTTGGGCTCAAGCCTGATGTATGTGCCCGAGGTGTATGCGGTTGGCAAAAATGTCATGGTGATGGAGCGCATCGAGGGCGTGCCCATATCGCGTACTGAGGTATTTGACGCGCTGGGCTATGACCGCGCCGCATTGGCAGAAAAAGGCTTGACGATTTTTTTTACCCAAGTGCTGCGTGATAACTTTTTTCATGCCGATATGCACCCAGGCAATGTGTTTGTCGAAACCTTACCTGCAGGCACGCCCCATCCTAATCCGCGCTATATCGCATTGGACTGCTCAATCGTCGGTGAGCTGTCACGCCAAGACCAATTGCTGGTTGCGCGGCTGCTATTGGCGGTGATGAATGGCAATTTTACCATGCTGGTGGATATCATCGCGCGCGCAGGTTGGATACCACCGACGACAGACCGCCACGCGCTGATGCGTGACATGCGCCGCACCGTATCACCGATGATCGCCAAGCCAATCAATGAAATTGACTTTGCTGGCGTGCTGATGCAGGTGCTTGACATCGCGCGGCGGTATCACTTGGATATTCCGCCGCAGCTGATGCTGTTGCTAAAAACCTTGGTGCATGTTGAGGGGCTGGGACGTGATTTGTATCCCGAGCTTGATATTTGGTCATTGGCAAAACCGATTTTGACCGAATGGGTCAAGCAGCAATTTGACCCCCTGCAAAAGATCAATGAAGTGCGCCAAAACTTGCCCGAGTTGCTACTGGCGGTCAATGATTTGCCCGCGCTGCTAGACAACAGCTTGCAGGGTTTGTCGCGGCTTGGCGGCCAGCAAGACCGTCAGCTGCGTGAGATTCAGCAGTTGCGTGCCGATATGCTCAAAAGCCGACAGCAAGATTGGCTAGCGGTGTTGGGGTTTGTTGGGCTGTTGGTGTTGGCAAATCTGGTTGCCAACCACAGTATTTGGCAAATCAGCAGTTGGCTGACACCGCTACTGTATATCGCGGCGGCGGCGTGTGTGCTGTGGCGGCTGCTAAGCTGATAAAAAACGGTTCAACCTACAAAAACGATTAAAAAAATACGCCCCGCCATGACCACCGATGTAGCCAACCTTGCCCCTCTTGCTTTGACAGGTAAACCAGTTAATCCGCCAACCGCCGAGCAGTTGGCGCGGCTTGAGCTGGCAAGCCCGTTTGCGTGGCGGCTGTGGCAACGCCAAACTGACACCGTACGCGCGTTTTTGGCACGTTTTGCGCTTGGGCAGACGCTGGATGCGGCAGTTTTTGCTGACTTGCTGACAGAATTTACCCAAACCCGTGGCGACCGTTATGCCGAGCAAGCCGTTGTCATGCATGGGCTGCGTGCTTTGCGTAATTTGTTGATGTTGCGATGGATTTGGCAAGATGCGTTGGGGCTTATTCGCTTGGAGGATTTAACGGCGGAGTTGTCTGAATTTGCTGACGCGTGTTTAAAATTTGCCAAACACCATGTTTATCAAGGTTTACAACGCCGCTACGGCACGCCACAGTTTGACGATGCCAAAAACCGTCCATGTGCCGATGATTTGGCGGTGATTGCCATGGGAAAATTGGGCGGGCATGAGCTGAATTTATCCAGTGATATTGATTTGGTATTTGTTCATCAAGGGCAAGGCGAAACGCTGGTTGAGCATGATTTGGCGCCAAAATCACGGCGACAAAAGTCGATTGATACCAAAAAATTCATGCAGCGTTGGGGGCAGGGCATTATTGACCTGTTGGCAACGCCGACCGAGGCAGGCATTGTGTTTCGCGTGGATATGCGCCTACGTCCGTGGGGAGAGGGCAGCGAGCTTGCCATTCATTTATCTGCGCTAGAAAAATACTTTGCGCAGCATGGGCGCGCGTGGGAGCGTTTTGCATGGCTTAAGGCGCGGCTGGTCACGCCTGTGGTATTTGCCGAGCCACTTGACGAGCTGATTCGGCGGTTTGTGTTTCGCTACTATGTTGATTACAGCGCGTTTGCCGCTTTACGCAGCATGAAGTCGCTGATTCAAAACCAAGTCGCCAGTCGGCAAGATGTCGATAACATCAAGCTTGGCGCAGGTGGAATCCGCGATATTGAGTTTATCGTGCAGGCGTTTCAGTTGATTTATGGCGGAAGGGTGTCAGAGCTTGGTGTCAAAAACTGTTTGCGCGCGCTGGATGCACTGGGCGAATTTGACTATTTGGATGCCAAAACAGCAAGCGAGCTTGCCGCGGCGTATCGGTTTTTGCGTCGTGTTGAGCATGCCATCCAAGCCATGCACGATGAGCAAACCCAACGCTTGCCGACCGATGCGCCGACCCGTGCGCGCTTGGCACAGGCGTTAAACTACCCCGATTGGCACACACTGATGACCGAGCTTGACGCGGTGCGTGCGCAGGTCAAAGCGCCGTTTGAGCGTATGGTCATCGACCGCAGCGCGATTGCCGAGATGCCGCAAATCCATCATGCCAAAAACCAAACCGCGCTTAGCACCCGTCTGACCGCTGCCAACATCGCGCGGCTAGACGCGTTTTGGCACAGCAGCCAAGTGGCAAAGCTGGATGATGAATCGCGCCGCCGTCTCAACAGCGCGTACCCTGTGCTGGTACACGCGTTGTTATCGCCCAATCTGGACGATGACGCACTCAATCGTGCTTTGCCGCGTTTGCTGGATTTGTTAGAAGCGATTAGTCGGCGTTCAATTTATCTGATTATGCTGGCAGAAAATCCAAACGCGACGGGCAAGCTAATGCCGATGTTGGCCGCCAGCCCGTGGATTGCGCGCGAGCTTGCCAGTCACCCTGTGTTGTTAGATTCATTTTTGCGTGAGCAGTACCGCCACCTGCCCGACAAACCCGAGCTTGCCGATATTTTGCGCCAGCAGTTGTTGCGCGTTGAGCCCGATGACGACGAGGGGGTGCTCAATGCCTTGCGGTTTTTTAAAAATACCCAAGTCTTGGCGGTGGCGGCCAGCGATATTTTGGCAGAGCGTCCGTTGATGAAAGTGTCAGATTCGCTGACGTATATTGCCGAGGTTGTGCTACAAGCCTCGCTACAACTGGCATTTGCCGATTTGGTCAAAAAACACGGCCACCCAATCAGCGCGCGCGGTACGCCTGTCAGCGAGCAGGCGATGGGTATTGCCATCATCGGTTATGGTAAACTTGGGGGGCTTGAGCTGAGCTATAGTTCGGATTTGGATTTGGTCTTTATCCATGACATTGATGAAGCTGCGCTGACGACGGGCGACAAACCGATTAGCGGTATGCGCTTTGCCATGCGTTTGACACAAAAAATCATGAATTATCTGATTACCCAAACCCGTGATGGACGCGCGTATGAAATTGACATGCGCTTGCGTCCATCGGGGCAGGCAGGTATGCTGGTGGTTTCAACCCACGCATTTGCGCTGTATCAAAGCCAAAAAGCATGGGCATGGGAGCACCAAGCCTTGGTGCGCGCGCGCCCTGTGGCAGGTGACCTAAACGTGTGCCAAACATTTGCCGAGATTCGCCAGTGTGTGCTTGCCAAGCCACGCGCGCTTGCCGATGTCCGCGCCGAAGTTGCCGCCATGCGCCGCAAAATGCACGAGCATTTAGCCAGCCCAGCCCATGCCGCCAACGCAGGGCAGTTTCACCTCAAGCAAGATTTTGGGGGCTTGGTTGATATCGAGTTTATGGCGCAGTTTGCCGTGTTGGCGCACGCCCATGCTTATGCCGAATTGGCGGTGTGGAGTGACAATGTGCGGATTTTTGAGGCGCTGGCAGGCACGGGGTTGGTAGAGGCGGCAACGTGTGCGCGTTTGACCGAGGCGTATTTACACATTCGCGCCGCCATGCACCGTTTGGCGTTGGCAGGGCAGCCGCCGATTGTTGCCGCGTCGGATTGGCAGGATTTACGCACATTTGTTGAAAGCGTGTGGCAAGATTGGATCGGCGCGCGTTAAAATATTACCAAACAACGTGTGGATAAAAAAAGTTGGCGTGAGCGTAAAAATTTTTCGCTTTAACTTAGCGCTAAAATCTTGTTAAATGCTATTATTCAGCCATGGCAAAATTGTGCTAACCACCTTAATGGCTGAACAAGATTTTATTTTTGGGTGGCAACCTGTCTAAGGCAACACCCGACCTTTAACCTTAAGTTGTAACAAGGAGCAAAACGTGCAACTGGTACCAAGTATGGCAGACCGCGATGGCGTGATTTGGAAAGACGGCGAGATCGTCGATTGGCGTGAGGCAAAAGTGCACGTGCTGACCCACACCCTGCACTATGGTTTGGGCGTGTTTGAAGGCGTGCGCGCGTACGAGACCGCCGACGGACGCACTGCGATTTTTCGCCTTGACGCGCACACCGAGCGGTTGCTTAATTCCGCCAAAATCTTTGAGCTTGACGTGCCCTATGACTTTGACACGTTCAACCAAGCCCATAAAGCTGTCGTGCGCCAAAACAACCTCAAATCCTGCTACCTACGCCCATTGATTTGGGTGGGTTCTGAAAAAATGGGCATCTCTGCCAAAACCAACACCATTCATGCGATGGTGGCGGCGTGGCATTGGGGCGCGTATTTGGGTGAAGAGGGCATGGCAAAGGGTATCCGCGTCAAAACTTCCTCACTGACCCACCACCTGCCCAATGTGACCATGTGTAAAGCCAAAGCGGTGAGTAACTACCCTGTGTCGATTTTGGCAAACCATGAAGTCACCCGTAATGGCTATGATGAAGCCATCTTGATGGATCCGCAAGGTTATGTGTGCCAAGGCTCAGGCGAAAACCTATTTTTGGTCAAAAACGGTGAGCTGCATACGCCTGATTTGGCAGGTGGCGCGCTTGACGGTATCACACGCCGTACCATTATTACGCTTGCCAACGATTTGGGCATCAAGGTGCATGAACGCCGCATCACGCGCGATGAGTTTTATATCGCTGATGAAATCTTTATGACAGGCACGGCAGCAGAAGTCACCCCGATTCGTGAATACGATGACCGTGTGATTGGCAAAGGCGCGCGCGGCGAGCTGACCACGCAGCTGCAATCAATGTATTTTGACATCGTGTATGGCCGCAACGACAACTACGCGCACTGGCTGACGTACGTTGATGAATAATAGCTTATCACAATTGATCGATGAATAACGCAGCCAACACCCCCAAAGACCGCTCACCGCGCTATGTGGTGTGTATGAAGTGGGGCACTAAATACGGCGCTGAATATGTCAATCGGCTGTATCGTATGGTCAAACGTCACTTGACGCTTGACTTTACCATGGTCTGCTTGACCGATGACAGCCACGGCATTGATAGTGCCGTGCGTTGTTATCCCTTACCGACGCTCAATTTACCGCCGAATTTGCCCGAACGCGGTTGGAACAAACTCACCACGTTTGCACCAACCCTGTATGACCTAGCAGGCACAGCGCTGTTTTTGGATTTGGATGTGGTGATCGTCGATAACATCGATGCGCTATTCACCTATCCCACGCGCTATCCTGATAGCGTGCTGATTATCCGCGATTGGAAAAAACCGTGGCGTATGGTGGGCAACAGCTCGGTGTACCGCTTTCAAATCGGGCAAAACACCTATCCCAATCTATTGGCAAATTTTGAGCAAAATTTTGCCACCATTCGCCAGCAGGTGCGCCATGAGCAGGCGTATTTGTCCAATTATTTGCGCGCGCACCACCACTTGGAGTATTTTCCCAAAGACTGGTGTGTGAGCTTTAAATACCAGTGCGTTGCACCGCCGCCGTTTAACTTGGTGATACCGCCCAAACTGCCCAAAGGCGCAAAAATTGTCATCTTTCATGGCGAGGTCAATCCACCCGACGCGATTCGCGGTGGCGTGGGCAAGTGGTATCGCGTGGTGCGTCCTGCGCCATGGGTTGCTGAGCATTGGCGCTGACAGCGGCAAACGAGCGGATAGTGACACATGGTAATCACGCGTGGGCAAGACCAAGACCAAAACCAAGACCAAGTGACTTTGACCGCCAACCACCAGTCGCTGACGGTGGCGCGATTAAGCCTGCAAGATTTGGCAGGCTGGCACGCCCAAACAGCAGGCAAGCCCGTGAATGTGTTTGCCTCAGGGCCATCCATCAAGGAGGTGAACTTCACCGCTGCCGTATTGGCGCAGCCTGCGTTGTTTGTCAATGGCAGTCTAAGCCTTATGGGGCAATACCAATTCATCTGGCCTGTGGCGTATGTGGTCACCGATGCGCGGTTTATTCGGCATAATTTGGCAGTCATCCTTGCGCACTACCAAGGCATGTTGTTTTGTCTGACCTTGCCTGTGTTGCAAGCCTTGGTGGCGGCCGCCCCCGATTTTGTCGTCAAGTTTTGGCCAAATTTGCGCCTGATTTTTGCCATTGACCGCCCGATTGTGCGCCAGACGCGCCCAAGATTTTTGGCATGGCTAGCAAATCGGCAAACATTTACGGTGCAAAAAGTTGCGCTACGCCAAGCGGATTTATCGACACAAAATTTTGTCATGGATTGGCAGCATAATCCCGTGATTGGCGTGTCGCTGGATATCACCCAAGGTTTTGTTGAGGCAGGTACGGTGGCGTACGCAGCGGCACAACTGGCATTTGGTTTGCGCCCATCGGCAATTCATCTGTACGGTGTGGATTTGCTCAACACACAGCAGCCACGGTTTTATGAATCTGCGCACAATGCCGCGCCCATCATGCTTGATAAGGCGGTGGCAAGTCGGATTGTGCCGTCGTTTGACTGGCTAAAACGCGTGTATGCCCGTCAGCAGGTGGCATTGATCAATCAATCGCCCGTATCACAAGGCTTGTTTTAGGGGCTTCAGAGGTTGTATGTATCATTTGACAGGCTGGCAACGTAAGTTGGTACTGCTATTTTGCAGTGAAAAACGCTTGGGTGCCAAGCAGCTGTTGGCGGTCTATGCCGACAAAAGTTTTGCTGAAATGAAACACACCATCATCACCGATACCGATGTTGATTGGACGGTCTATGAAAACAGACCGCGTATTCGTGATTTAAATAAACATTTTAACAAGCTTAAGGCTGAGTTTATTGGCAAGCCTGAGCTGTGCTTTTATCATGCCATGTTGGTTGTATTGCTACGCCGCGATTACAAAAGCGCGCAGACGTTTGCCGAATTTGAGCGGTTGTGGCAGGCTGAAGCGGATTTTTTGTTAGAACAATTGTCGCTGCGTTGGGTGGTGTCTGCGTGTGATACGTTTGTTGATTTTAGCCCAAAATTGACCAACAACGCTGTACGCGCAAGTATTTTGATGAATGTGGTAAGCTTAGTTAATACCCTAAAAGTTTATGAGACGCAGCTTCTAGCCATTGAGCGTGCGCTTGGCTTTGAGCCTAAGCGGTTGGATTTTAGCCAGTTTAGCCTTGCGCATGATGCGCTGGCGATGGGCACAGGGCTAGATTACTTTCGAGTTGGGCGCGATGATACATTGAAAAATATGCGCACGCGCTATCAGCACTTGGCAACGCTTGATCCGTTGGCAGGTAAGATTTTATTGCAGGTGTTTGAATCAGTGCAGCATATTGATAGCGCGTTTGCATTTGTCAAAGCCTTGCACACCGATGACAAAAGCATGTGGTGGCAGTCTGATGCCACCGTGCCAACGGATTTGGTTATGAACCATAACGAGGAAAAAAAACCGTGAACCCGTTAATGATTGAGTCTGAAATCGAGGCGTTTAACAGCGATGATACGTTTGTGGTGGGCTGTTTTTATACCGCCAACTATCGCGAGCATGCCATGCGTCTTAAGGCATCGTTGGAAGAATTTGGTTTAAATTATTACTTTGCCCAAGTGGCCGATGCAGGGTTTTGGGAGGCCAATACGCGTATTAAGCCGTATTTTATTGCGCATTGTTTAGCAAAATTTGCCAAACACGGGGTGTTGTATTTGGACGCCGATGCGGTTGTAAAACGCCCCTTGGATTATTTTAACCAAATCGATGCGGATGTGGCACTGTACCACACGCGCGGGCTTGCCAATATGTCGCATGACTATTTGGCAAGCACCATGTTTTTTAACAACACGCGTGCCAGTCATGAGTTGGTCGCACAATGGATTGCCGAGCAGCAAGACGGTAAGCGCACACAGGTCGATCAAGACAGCCTTGACGCTGCCATGCACAAGATGGCTGACCAAATTAGCGTCGCGCCATTGTCGGCAGGCTATATCAAGATTTTTGACCGCGACACGCGTCAAGATGGCTATGACGGTGATATTTATATCGAGCAGTACCAAGCCAGCCGCAGCCAAACCAAGTTGCGCCGCACATTGATACGGCGGCGCAATCGCATCATGGGTGCAGGCGTGGTGATGGGGTTGGCATTGGGTGCATACTGGTTGTTAAATTAAAACGTTTGTGCTCTGGCGGTGTGCTGAGCAAAATCCACATACTGCTGGGCGACGTTTTCGGGCAAAAACTGTGTATCAAACGTCGCGATAAAATCGCTCGGGCTGTCCATAAGGGCATTGAGTTTGGCTGTCAGCGCGTCGCAGTCGCCAACAGGCACAAGATGGTGCGTGGGCAAAATCTCATTGGGGCCAGACGGGCAGTCTGTGCTAATGGTCGGCACGCCTAACGCCACCGCCTCAATCAAAGCAATGGGCATACCCTCAAAATCCGACGACAAAACAAAACCGCGAGCGTTTTTGACAAAGGGGTAGGGATTGGGCTGAAAGCCTGCCAGTATCACATGATCTTGCAAGCCAAGTTTGGCAATTTGTGCACGAATCTGCCCCTCAAGTACACCTTTACCGACCAAAACCAGCGGATATCGGCGGCTGGATTTGGCGTAAGCCTGTAATAGCAAGGCGTGATTTTTTTGTGGCTTAAAACTGCCAACCTGGACGATATACGCTTGCGCCAAATCTGGTAAGAATTCTGCGGCGAGGCGTTGAAGCTCAGCTGGGTCAGTGGGGTTGTGAATAACCGTGATAGGCTGCTGGCTGGCGAACAGTTGTTTAAAATCTTGTGCCATGCCGTGGCTGACGGCAACGGTTGGGTACTTGGTAAATACGTTGCGGTAATAGCGTTGTTTTTTGGGGGGCAGCTTATACCAGTTTAGTTTAATCGACAAATAGTTATGCAGCACAACATTGACCGCAACCCCCCGTGCCGCTAAGGTTGAGTGCAAAAACACCTCATACGCGCGGTACAAATTAACCAGCACAACATCGGCGGCAAGCTTACCAATGAGCGCATCGACTTGACGGGCAAATAACCGATACCGTAGGGGCTTTGGGATACTGCGGCTTAGTTTGGCAAACGGTAGCAAATGATAGCGCAAATTTGGGCTTAACGTGTGTTCAACGGTTGCTTCAAAATACACCACATCAACCGTGTGCCCAAGCGCGGCCAACGCATCGCCAAGCGTCAGCACAAACTTTTCTGCACCGCCGCCCTGTAGCGAGTTGATGACAAGGACAATTTGCATAATCACACTCGGTAATTCGTCTCACGGTGATTGTTAAAATCAAACCCCAAGCCTAGCCATGGCGTAAAATTTTGTCGAGTTGTCTTTTGAGCCAAGACGGCGTTTGCTTGCCCTCAGGTCGGGTGATGGCATTGCCCTTGTAGGACTTTTGGCTTTTTTTGCTAAATATACCAAAGGGTGGCACGCGATAATCTTCCACCGTGTAGCCTGCTGCCAATGCCTCATGATAGTATTGGTCAAAAAGCGCTGCCAAATCTTGCCGAGGGTGCGGCAAAATCTGCCCATCAAACCAATGCCGCTGGCCTTCTTGTTGCAAGCGTGGTAATGAATAACGGTGGCTAAACTGCGTGCCCATATCAGAATAATGCAAAATTTTAATCGCCTCAATGGGCAAGTCTTCGCCATCGACACAGTTAAAGGTATCTTGATACACTTCGATCCATTCAGGATGCTCGCGAAACAGGCGCATCATTTGTTGATGGCTATCGGGATCCGCTTGTAATTCAGTAAGCGGCGGTAAAACCGCTCGCGCTTTGGCGCAGTCCCACACACAGGTACATAACCTTGTCAAGTCACCGTGACCTTTGGCGGCCACCACCGCACTGCCCGTGATCGGGTGTTGCCATAGCTCGTTGATATCGCTGAGCACCAGCATATCAGCGTCCATATAGATTGCACGCCCTGTAAAGCCGCAATACTCAGGAATCGCCCAACGAAACCCCGAAAACGGTGTTGCCCATTCTTGCGTGTGCCAGCCTTTACCCGTTGCTGGATCGGCGTACCACGCGCTGCTTGGGTCATGCGACAGCTGCATCCATGTGATGTGCACAGGCTGTTGGGTGTGCTTGTGGATGCTGTAGTCAAGCACCATCATTTGTTCTAGGTCGCTGTTGTTTGGGTCACAGCCGACAAAAATGCGAATGGGTTGCTGGTCTGTCTTCATAATTTTTATGGTTGTTTAACTTTTATGGTTGTTTAACAATGAAACATGTGAGGTTATTCGCGCCAGTGCTGTGCCACCCAATCGGTTGGCAAAATAAAATGACGCAAATGCTTGATTGGGTGCTTGAGTTTTTCTGGGGTGAATAATCGCGCCAAGTGGTCTTTGGCGTTGCTGGCAGATTGTTTGTTGTATTTGCCATCAATCGCGTTTTGGGGATACAAGTCACCGGGAAAAATCACAATCCGCGCATCATGCGGCAATTTGGGCGGCAACACATAGTTGAGCGGAAACGGCTGGCGGCATTTACGGCGAAAATGCACCACCCACGCTTTGGGAAACAGTTTAACCCCGTTGGGCGCGTTTTTGGTGACAAAGCGTTGTTCAAAACGGTATTTATCCGCCACACCTTGGGGGTCGGCGCGAAATTTCTCCAGCAGGGGCGCAAGGCTACCGACTTGAAAGCGAAAGCAAGAGGTTTGCCCAAGGCGTTCTAAGGGATTGCTGGGATTGTATGATAACACCGTATCATCGGGGTTGGCATAACTGAAAAAATCATCCAAATTGCCGACAATCACCACATCTAAATCCAAAAACAACACCGTGCCCGTGATATCGCCAAGGGTTTTGTTCCATAGGCGTGATTTTGGCCATTTGCCCAGCGTGTTTTTGGGCATCGGGATATCACTTGGTGGGAGTGGTTGGCATTCTACTTCCGGGCGAATGCCGTCGGTGTTGTCAGTAAAACAGACAAAACGAAACGGTGGCGTGATATTGCGGCTAACCATGCCATACAGTTTATTGACATAGCTGGCGTTGTATTTAGTGCCCCATTTGATGCAGATGATTTGTTTAAGCATAATAAAGCGTTTTATTAAAAAAATATTCAATGCGTAACGCGCTTGCTGGCATTATACACCGTCTGGTTTTGGCGGTAAATGTATGTTAAGCTTATGTGCAATGCCAATAGTCCAACCTTTGGACATTGTTAAAAATTTTTAAATAACCATCAGGGCGGGGCAAAAATGATAAACGTGGGTATCGTTGGCGGCACAGGCTACACGGGCGTTGAGCTGATTCGGCTGCTTAGCCAGCACCCAGAGGTGACCATCCGCTGTTTGACCTCACGCAGCGAGGCAGGCAAGCGCGTTGATAGCCTGTTTCCAAGCTTGCGCGGTGTGTCAGATTTGGTGTTTAGTGACTTAGACCCCAAGCAGTTGGCAGCCTGTGACGTGGTGTTTTTTGCCACACCGCATGGGGTAGCCATGCAGCATGCTGAATTTTTGCTTGAGCACAATACCAAAGTTATTGATTTAGCGGCAGATTTTCGCCTGCAATCGTTGGATGATTTTACCCAGTGGTATCAGCTAGATCACGCTTGCCCCGCGCTTTTGCGCGAAGCGGTGTACGGCTTGCCCGAGGTCAATCGGGCAGCAATCAAAAACGCGCGTATCATCGGCAACCCCGGTTGCTATCCAACCACAGCGATTTTGGGCTTAAAACCATTGATTGATGAGCAAAATCAGCAAGGGCAAGCGTTGATTGAGCCGTGGATTGTCATTGATGCCAAATCGGGCGTATCGGGTGCAGGCAGACAAGCCAAGCTTGATTTGTTATTTAGCGAGACAGCAGACAACCTAAAAGCCTATGGCGTGGCGGGGCATCGGCATTTGCCCGAAATCATGCAAGGGGTGGATGATTTATTGTGCCAGTCTAACAATGCTGTCCAGCGGCATGATATCCACTTTGTGCCGCATCTGGTGCCGATGATTCGCGGTATGCTAAGCACCATCCATGTGCGTTTGACCGATGCTGGGCGCAAGCAGCATTGGCAAGCGTTGTATGAGCAAGCTTACGCCGATGAGACCTTTGTCGATGTCATGCCGCAAGGTAGCTATCCTGATACGCGCAGCGTTCGCGCCAGCAACCGCTTGCGTATTGCCGTGCAAACCTTGCCCAATAGCCCAATGCTGACGGTGTTGGTGGCACAAGATAATTTGGTCAAAGGCGCGGCAGGGCAGGCGGTGCAAAACATGAATTTGCTGTTTGATATCCCCGAGACACACGGGCTTATGCTTGCGCCTGTTGTGCCATAATCGTGATATTACGCCGCGCCCATCCATCATGGCTAAAAACGCTATGCGCCAAACACGGTGCGCCGACAAATAGCACTGTTTTTTTGCGTTAAAATTGTTTATCATGCGCTGCGATATAGCCATCGCTTTTAAGCGGTTACTGTCTAAGCGGTCAAGATAAGGTAACTTAACTTAACTTAACTTAACTTAACAAGGTAACTTAGATAATTCGGGGCTATTTAAGGTAATTTGGGTAACAAACCAGCTTAGGCAGCCACGCTGCCTCACAAAAATTTGTTAAATATTATCATTCGTTGCCGTAAACCTGCGACTTCAGGCGGTGGTTTTACGGCAATTGTTAAATGCGATAAGTTTTGCTATACTCATCTGACTATATTCAATGTCTTACATTCCACAGTTAAGTTAAGACTAAATTGCGAGTACGCAGTAACTTAACTGGTAAGACGTTTCCAAACACACACTTAAGCTAATTCGTGTCTAAGACAATCCTAACGGT